>NZ_JAXCMJ010000014.1:0-81654 GCF_038084995.1 Sphingomonas sp. 2378 | reverse complement strand
CGGCGTGGGCCGGGGGGTGGGCGTGGCGCGCGGCGTCGGCGTGGCTTCGGGCGCGCGCTGGCTCGGCAGGACGAGGCGCGGCGTCGCCGGGGTCGGAACCGGCGTTGGCACGGCTTGTGGGGTGGTCGTGCGCGGGCTCAGGCTGAACCCGTCCAGGCCGCTCGTCGAGGGGCGGGGGGCGGCATCACCATCCTGGGGCGCGGTCTGGGCGAGGGCGGGCCCGGCCAGCATCGGAGCGAGCCCCGGCGCCAGCGTCAGGGCAAGGAGGCGCGCGATGCGACGCGGCCCGGACGATGTCATGAAAGGCATTCCTCGTGGTAACTATAATCTTCACCGACCGTTCGGGCCACCGGCCCGACCGCTAAGCCGTGCCCGGTAGGACCGGCGGATGCAACCCCTTGTGTACCGGCATATGCGGCCAATATATGGCAGAGCGGGTTGGCGCGGGAACTTTCCCCGCAGGGCTGCGTGTCCCGGTTTGACACCGGGGGGTATCGCCCCTATATCGCGACCATCCACCACAATCTTCGGGAAATGATGCGCCTTCGCGCAGCGTGTCGGTCGAATGGGAGATTGCTGGTTTAGCAGACGCCGGATGCCGCCGCACATCGATGCGAGCGGCCTTTTGGCGTCTGTCGTTGCGTCTCGCCCGGAGGCATCCGGGCAGTGATTTACGGCTGACGAGGCAGACAGACCCATGGCAACCAAGGCGATCGACAGCGGCTCCGCCCCGCGCAAGGGCGATGGCGGCACCGCCAAGCGGCGTATCCGCAAGGTGTTCGGCGACATCCACGAAGTGGTGCAGATGCCGAACCTGATCGAGGTTCAGCGCGAAAGCTACGAACAGTTCCTGCGCTCGGACAAGTCCACGGGCCATGTCTCGGGGCTGGAAAAGACGCTGCGCAGCGTCTTCCCGATCCAGGATTTCGCCGGCACCGCCTATCTCGACTTCGACGATTACGTCCTCGAGGACCCGAAGTTCGACGTGGAAGAATGCCGCCAGCGGGGCATCACCTATGCCGCGCCGATGCGCGTCACCCTGCGCCTGACCGCGTTCGAGGTCGATCCCGATACCGAAGCCAAGTCGGTTATCGATATCAAGGAGCAGGACGTCTACATGGGCGACATGCCCCTGATGACGGAGAACGGCACCTTCTTCATCAACGGCACCGAGCGCGTCATCGTCAGCCAGATGCACCGTTCGCCGGGCGTGTTGTTCGACCATGATCGCGGCAAGACCCATGCCTCGGGCAAATATCTGTTCGCCGCGCGCGTGATCCCGTATCGCGGCTCGTGGCTCGACTTCGAGTTCGACGCCAAGGACATCGTCAACGTCCGTATCGACCGCAAGCGCAAGCTGCCGGTGACGGCGCTGCTCTATGCGCTGGGCATGAACTCGGAAGAGATCCTCAACTATTTCTACAACCGCCTGACCTTCGTGCGCGGCGACGGCGGCTGGAAGATTCCGTTCCAGGCCGAAAACTGGCGCGGTGCCAAGCCGATGTTCGACATCGTCGACGCCAGCTCGGGCGAGGTGGTGTTCCCCGCCGGTCAGAAGATCAGCCCCCGCGCCGCCAACAAGGCCGCGAAGGATGGTCTGTCGCAGCTTCTGATCCCGACCGAGGAAATCTTCGGTCGCTATTCGGCCTATGACCTCATCAACGAGCAGACCGGCGAAATCTACGTCGAAGCCGGTGACGAGATCAGCGCCGAGAATCTGGAAGCGCTGGACAAGGCGGGCGTCGACACGATCGAACTGCTCGACATCGATCACGTCGCGACGGGGCCGTGGATTCGCAACACGCTGAAGGCCGACAAGGCCGAAGAGCGCGAGCAGGCGCTGTCGGACATCTACCGCGTGATGCGCCCCGGCGAGCCGCCGACGCTGGAGACGGCCGAAGCGCTGTTCGCCGGCCTGTTCTTCGATCCCGATCGCTACGACCTGTCGGCCGTGGGTCGCGTCAAGCTGAACATGCGCCTCGACCTCGACTGCCCGGACACGGTGACGACGCTGCGCACGGAGGACATCCTGGCGGTCGTGAAGACGCTGGTCGACCTGAAGGACGGCAAGGGCGAGATCGACGATATCGACAATCTCGGCAATCGCCGCGTGCGTTCGGTGGGCGAGCTGCTGGAGAACCAGTATCGCGTCGGCCTGCTGCGCATGGAGCGTGCGGTCAAGGAGCGCATGTCGTCGGTCGACGTGTCGACAGTCATGCCGAACGACCTGATCAACGCCAAGCCCGCGGTCGCCGCGGTGCGCGAGTTCTTCGGTTCGTCGCAGCTTTCGCAGTTCATGGACCAGACCAACCCGCTGTCCGAAGTGACGCACAAGCGTCGTGTCTCGGCGCTCGGGCCGGGCGGTCTGACGCGTGAGCGCGCGGGCTTCGAGGTCCGCGACGTTCACCCGACCCACTATGGTCGTATCTGCCCGATCGAAACGCCGGAAGGCCCGAACATCGGTCTGATCAACTCGCTGTCGACCTTCGCCCGCGTCAACAAATATGGCTTCATCGAGACGCCGTACCGCAAGGTGATCGACGGCCGCGTCACCGACGAGGTCGTGTACCTGTCGGCGATGGAAGAGCAGAAGCACACCGTCGCACAGGCTTCGGCTGCGACGGACGCCGACAACCGCTTCACCGAGGACCTGGTTTCGGCGCGTCAGGCGGGCGAATTCCTGATGGCGCTGCCCGATCAGATCACGCTGATGGACGTGTCGCCGAAGCAGCTTGTGTCGGTCGCCGCCTCGCTCATTCCGTTCCTGGAAAACGACGACGCCAACCGCGCGCTCATGGGCTCGAACATGCAGCGTCAGGCCGTGCCGCTGGTAAAGGCGGAAGCGCCCTTCGTCGGCACCGGCATGGAAGAGACGGTGGCCCGCGACTCGGGCGCGGCGATCGCGGCGAAGCGCGCCGGTATCGTCGACCAGGTCGATGCCAGCCGCATCGTGGTGCGCGCGACCGGAGAGGTCGATGCGGGCAAGTCGGGCGTCGATATCTATACGCTGATGAAGTTCCAGCGTTCGAACCAGTCGACCTGCATCAACCAGCGGCCGCTGGTGAAGGTGGGCGACGTCGTGAAGGCGGGCGACGTGATCGCCGACGGCCCCTCGACCGAGTTCGGCGAACTGGCGCTGGGCCGCAACGCACTCGTCGCGTTCATGCCCTGGAACGGCTACAACTATGAGGACTCGATCCTCATCAGCGAGCGGATCGTGAAGGACGACGTGTTCACGTCGATCCATATCGACGAGTTCGAAGTCATGGCGCGCGACACCAAGCTCGGGCCGGAAGACATCACCCGCGACATTCCCAACGTGGGTGAAGAGGCGCTGCGCAACCTCGACGAGGCGGGCATCGTCTATGTCGGGGCCGAGGTGGAGCCGGGCGACATTCTGGTCGGCAAGATCACGCCCAAGGGCGAATCGCCGATGACGCCGGAGGAAAAGCTGCTCCGCGCCATCTTCGGTGAAAAGGCCAGCGACGTGCGCGACACCTCGCTCCGCCTGCCGCCCGGCGTGGCCGGTACGATCGTCGACGTGCGCGTCTTCAATCGTCACGGCATCGACAAGGACGAGCGCGCGATGGCGATCGAGCGCGAGGAGATCGAGCGTCTGAAGAAGGACGCCGACGACGAGCGCACGATCCTCAACCGGGCGACCTGGAGCCGGTTGCGCGAGATGCTGCTCGACCAGACCGCCACCGCCGCGCCCAAGGGCGTCAAGAAGGGCATCGTCATCGACGCCGAGGTGCTGGAATCGGTCGATCGTCACGAATGGTGGAAGTTCGCCGTCGCCGACGATGCGCGCCAGAGCGATCTGGAAGCGGTCAAGGCGCAGTATGACGAAGCCGCCAAGCGGATCACGGACAAGTTCCATGACCGCCGCGACAAGCTGGAGCGTGGTGACGAGCTGCCGCCGGGCGTGCTGAAGATGGTCAAGGTCTTCGTCGCGGTGAAGCGCAAGCTGCAACCGGGCGACAAGATGGCCGGCCGTCACGGCAACAAGGGCGTCATCAGCCGCATCCTGCCGCAGGAGGATATGCCCTTCCTCGCGGACGGTACGCCGGTCGACCTGGTGCTGAACCCGCTGGGCGTGCCGTCGCGCATGAACGTCGGTCAGATCTTCGAGACGCATCTGGGCTGGGCGGCGCGCAACCTGGGTATGCAGGTCGCGGCGCAGCTCGAGGATTGGCGTGAAGCCAATCCCGACGCCAAGCCGGGCGCGGTGCCGGAAGCGGTCAAGGCGCGGCTCGTGGAAATCTACGGCGATCACTATGCCGAAGACATCCAGAACCGGGATGACGAGGAAGTGGCCGAGCTGGTCCAGAACATCCGCACCGGCGTGCCGATGGGGACCCCGGTGTTCGACGGCGCACGCGAGAGCGACGTGTCGGAGATGCTGAAGCTGGCGGGTCTGCACAGCTCGGGCCAGTCGGACCTGTTCGACGGACGCACCGGCGATCAGTTCGACCGCAAGGTCACGGTCGGCATCATCTACATGCTGAAGCTGCACCACCTGGTCGACGACAAGATCCACGCGCGTTCGATCGGGCCGTACAGCCTCGTCACCCAGCAGCCGCTGGGCGGTAAGGCGCAGTTCGGTGGCCAGCGCTTCGGGGAAATGGAAGTGTGGGCGCTCCAGGCTTATGGCGCGGCGTACACGCTCCAGGAGATGCTGACGGTGAAGTCGGACGACGTGGTCGGCCGCACCAAGGTCTATGAAGCGATCGTCAAGGGCGACGACACCTTCGAGGCGGGCATCCCGGAAAGCTTCAACGTGCTGGTCAAGGAAATGCGCTCGCTGGGTCTCAACGTCGACCTCAAGTCGATGGAAGACGCCCAGGACGACGGTCTGGCCGAGGCGGCGGAGTAAGAAACGGAGCCGGTGGGGCCACCCGCCTCACCGGCGCCTTGATTGCTCGCCCGATGAATTTTCCCTCCCTGTGAGGAAAGCAAGATGAACGAACTGACCAACTTCGCCAATCCGGTGGCCAAGCCGGAAACCTTCGACCAGATTCAGATCGGCATCGCGTCGCCCGACAAGATCCGTTCCTGGTCGTTCGGCGAGATCAAGAAGCCCGAGACGATCAACTATCGCACGTTCAAGCCGGAACGTGACGGCCTGTTCTGCGCGCGCATCTTCGGTCCGATCAAGGATTACGAATGCTTGTGCGGCAAGTACAAGCGCATGAAGTACAAGGGCATCGTCTGCGAAAAATGCGGTGTCGAAGTCACGGTGTCGAAGGTCCGCCGCGAGCGGATGGGCCATATCGAACTGGCCGCGCCGGTCGCGCACATCTGGTTCCTGAAGTCGCTGCCGAGCCGCATCGGCCTGTTGCTCGACATGCAGTTGAAGCAGCTTGAGCGCGTGCTGTACTTCGAAGCCTATATCGTCATCGAGCCGGGCCTGACCCCGCTGGAGAAGTATCAGCTTCTCACCGAGGACGAACTGCTCGACGCGCAGGATGAATACGGCGAGGACGCCTTCTCGGCCGGCATCGGCGCCGAGGCGGTCCGCATCATGCTCGAGAGCCTCGACCTCGAGGGCGAGCGCGTGCAGCTTCTGGAAGAGCTGGCGACGACCAAGTCGGAGCTGAAGCCCAAGAAGATCATCAAGCGCCTGAAGGTCGTCGAGAGCTTCATCGAATCGGGCAACCGTCCCGAATGGATGATCCTGGAAGTGATCCCGGTCATTCCGCCCGAGCTGCGCCCGCTGGTGCCGCTGGACGGTGGCCGCTTCGCGACCTCGGACCTGAACGACCTGTATCGCCGCGTCATCAACCGCAACAACCGCCTGAAGCGCCTGATGGAGCTGCGTGCGCCGGACATCATCGTCCGCAACGAAAAGCGCATGTTGCAGGAAGCGGTCGACGCGCTGTTCGACAACGGCCGTCGCGGCCGCACGATCACGGGCGCCAACAAGCGTCCGCTGAAGTCGCTGTCCGACATGCTGAAGGGCAAGCAGGGCCGCTTCCGTCAGAACCTGCTCGGCAAGCGCGTCGACTATTCGGGCCGTTCGGTCATCGTGACCGGCCCGGAGCTGAAGCTGCACCAGTGCGGCCTGCCCAAGAAGATGGCGCTCGAGCTGTTCAAGCCGTTCATCTACGCCCGTCTGGACGCCAAGGGTCTGTCGATGACCCTGAAGCAGGCCAAGAAGTGGGTCGAGAAGGAGCGCAAGGAAGTCTGGGACATCCTGGACGAGGTGATCCGCGAGCACCCGGTCATGCTGAACCGCGCGCCGACGCTTCACCGTCTGGGCATCCAGGCGTTCGAGCCGGTGCTGATCGAGGGCAAGGCGATCCAGCTTCACCCGCTGGTCTGCTCGGCGTTCAACGCCGACTTCGACGGCGACCAGATGGCCGTGCACGTTCCGCTGAGCCTCGAGGCGCAGCTGGAAGCGCGCGTCCTGATGATGTCGACCAACAACATCCTGTCGCCCGCCAACGGCAAGCCGATCATCGTGCCGTCGCAGGACATGGTGCTGGGCCTGTACTACCTCTCGCTCGAAAAGCAGAAGGAACCGGGCGAGGGCATGATGCTGGCGGACATGGAGGAGGTCCATCAGGCCCTCTTCGCCGGTGCCGTGACGCTCCACACCAAGATCATCAGCCGCGTTCCGCAGACCGATGAACAGGGCAACCAGTATCTCAAGCGCTATGAGACCACGCCGGGTCGCATGCTGCTGGGCGAGTGCCTGCCCAAGAGCCACAAGGTGCCCTTCGACATCGTCAACCGCGTCCTGACCAAGAAGGACGTCGGCGAGGTGATCGACGAGGTCTATCGTCACACCGGCCAGAAGGAGACCGTGCTGTTCGCCGACGCGATCATGGCGCTGGGCTTCCGTCACGCGTTCCGCGCCGGCATCTCGTTCGGCAAGGACGACATGATCATCGCGCCGGACAAGGATCGTCTGGTCGACGAGACGCGCGAGCAGGTGAAGGACTTCGAGCAGCAATATCAGGACGGCCTGATCACGCAGCAGGAGAAGTACAACAAGGTGATCGACGCCTGGAGCCGTTGCGGCGACCAGGTCGCGAACTCGATGATGAACGAGATCAAGGCGGTCCGGCATTACGAGGACGGCCCGATGGAGGGCCGCGAGAAGCCGATCAACTCGATCTACATGATGGCCCACTCGGGCGCGCGTGGTAGCCCCGCGCAGATCAAGCAGCTGGCGGGTATGCGCGGCCTGATGGCCAAGCCGTCGGGCGAGATCATCGAAACGCCGATCATCTCGAACTTCAAGGAAGGTCTGACCGTTCTTGAATATTTCAACTCGACCCACGGCGCGCGTAAGGGTCTGGCCGACACGGCACTGAAGACGGCGAACTCGGGTTACCTGACCCGTCGTCTGGTCGACGTCAGCCAGGACTGCGTCATCATCGAAGAGGATTGCGGCACGACCCGCGCCCTCGAGATGAAGGCGATCGTGCAGGGCGGTTCGACCATCGCCTCGCTCGGCGAGCGTATCCTGGGCCGCACCACGGCCGAGGACATCGTCAACGCCAAGACCGGCGAAGTCATCATCGCATCGGGCGTCCTGCTCGACGAGCCGATGGTCGCACGGATCGAGGCGGCGAACACCCAGTCGGTCAAGATCCGCAGCCCGCTGGTCTGCGAATCGAAGATCGGTGTCTGCGGCAAATGCTATGGCCGTGACCTCGCCCGCGGTACGCCGGTGAACATCGGCGAAGCGGTCGGCGTCATCGCGGCGCAGTCGATCGGCGAGCCGGGCACCCAGTTGACCATGCGTACCTTCCACATCGGTGGCGCGGCGCAGTTGAACGAGCAGTCGAACCTGGAAGCGGCGGTGGACGGTGTCGTCCAGTTCCGCGACCTTCGCCTGATCACTGACCAGCGTGGCCGTCGCGTGGTGCTGAGCCGTTCGGGCGAAATCGCGATCGTCGACATGGACGGCCGCGAACTGTCGGTCGACCGTATCCCCTATGGTGCCTATGTCCTGTTCGACGATGGTCACATCGTGTCGAAGGGCGACCGGATGGCCGAGTGGGATCCGTTCACCATGCCGGTGATCACCGAAAACCCCGGTACGGTGAAGTTCCAGGACCTGATCGAGGGCAAGACCCTGACCGAGCAGGTCGACGAAGCCACGGGTATCGCCCAGCGCGTCGTCACCGAATATCGCGCCTCGACCAAGTCGAAGGAGGATCTGCGTCCGCGCATGACCCTGCTCGACGACAATTCGGGCGAAGCCGGTCGCTACATGCTGGCGCCGGGTGCGACGCTCTCGGTCGAGGACGGGGCGCAGGTACAGGGCGGTGACGTTCTGGCCCGTGTCGCCCGCGAGTCGGCCAAGACCCGCGATATCACCGGCGGTCTGCCGCGCGTCGCCGAACTGTTCGAAGCGCGCGTGCCCAAGGACTCGGCGATCATCGCCAAGGTTTCGGGCCGCGTCGTGTTCGGCAAGGACTACAAGGCGAAGCGCAAGATCGGCATCCAGCCTGAGGATGGCGGCGAGGTCGTCGAGTATCTGGTCCCGAAGTCGAAGGTAATCGACGTTCAGGAAGGCGATTACGTCAAGCGTGGCGACAACCTGATCGGCGGTTCGCCCGATCCGCACGACATTCTGGAAACGATGGGCGTGGAGCCGCTGGCCGAATATCTGGTCAGCGAAATCCAGGAAGTCTATCGACTCCAGGGCGTGAAGATCAACGACAAGCACATCGAGACGATCGTTCGTCAGATGCTGCAAAAGGTCGAGATCACCGACGGCGGCGACACCACGCTGCTGAAGGGCGAGCAGGTCGATCGCGAGGAAATGGACGCGATCAACGACAGGCTCGAGCCGAACCAGGCGCGTGCGCAGGGCAAGCCCGTCCTGCTCGGCATCACCAAGGCGTCGCTGCAAACCCGCAGCTTCATCTCGGCGGCGTCGTTCCAGGAGACCACCCGCGTCCTCACCGAGGCGGCGGTCCAGGGCAAGCAGGACACGCTGATGGGCCTGAAGGAGAATGTCATCGTCGGCCGCCTGATCCCGGCGGGCACCGGTGCGGGCATGAACCGCCTGCGCGTGGCGGCCTCCAGCCGCGATGCGGCGCTCCGGGCGCAGCAGCGCAAGCTGGCCGAGGCGATCATCGCCCCGGTCAGCGCCGCCGAAGAGCGGGCCGCCGAGCAGGCGCGTTCGGCGCGTGACGCGGGCGGTGTCGGCAACGATCCGCTGGCCGAGGTCGCTCCCTCGGGCCACGGCACGGACGCCGATGCCGGTGAGTATCTGAACGACTGATCCGACTAACGGATTGAAATCGAAAGGGCCGCCGTCCGGGCAACCGGGCGGCGGCTTTTTACTGGCACCGATCAACGCTTAAGGATTGACGCCGCCGGTCCCGCATGGCGGAGAATGTGTTGCGACGAAAACGACGGATTTGCGCCGAATGGAGGGTGCGTGAGGCCGTTGCGCGGGAACCGAAACGCCCTCCCAACCATATACGAATATTGGAGAAGATCCCGGACGCGCGCGGGTTGTTGGCGTGCCGATGGGACCCCGGAGACCTGAAATGACGTCCCCCGAGATTGACGAAGACTATTTCTACCAACGTGCTGAAACAGAACTAGAATTGGCCCAGAAGGCGACCCATCCGGCAGCGGTCCGGGCGCATTACATCATCGCCAACCATTATCTGGACCGGGCGTATAGCCAGCCCGATGCGGGCGCGGCGGTCGAGGCGGCGGAGTAGCCGAACCAGCGCCAAGCCCGACTCGATGGGAGAATATCGCAGCCGCCTCGGCCATCATGGCCGGGGCGGTTCGTCATGTCGGGTGGGGGGAGCCGGAAGAGCTTCCTCCCCTTCTTCCCTGTAAGGATTCCTCTGCGAAAGCGGGTACATTGCCCAAAAACATATGCCACCCCGGCGGAGGCCGGGGGCCAGTTGGCGCGCGATTAGAGTTGCTTGCAATCACGCCCTGACTGGGCCCCGGCCTCCGCCGGGGTGGGCATGAATGAGTTTCGCAGAGGAATCCTGTAAGGGGAGTGGCTCACACGGACTCGGTCGAAGCTGACCGGGCGCTGGCCGGAAGGGATGGCAGTTCGAGGGACAGGCGATAGGCCCGGATCGGAATGACCGCTCGACAGGGAGGTGAGGCGGATTTACGCGGCACCGATGCACCGTGAACGATCCGCTCTCCCGTCCGCGACCTGTCCGGCTTCCTATCCCGCCGGACAAAGCCCGGGCGGTCATGGACGGGCCATCGCGGCGCTGTGGCTGGTCTATGTCGTCGCCATGGCCATCGTCTTCCGCGTGCCGATCGCCAGTGGTTTCGACCTGGGTTTCGGCGACCGGGCGGACGGGCTGATCGAGATGACCATCCTCGAACATTGGCGCAATGTCTGGTCGGGCGTGTCGCCGTGGAACGGCGGATTCTACTTCCATCCCTATGGCGGGACACTGGGCTATAACGATGGCTATTTCCTCTATGGCCTATCCTATTCCTTCTGGCGGCTGTTCGCCGATCCCTTTCATGCCGACACGCTGAACATCCTGACCTTCAAGACGGTCGGGTTTTTCGGGGCCTATGCGCTGGCGACGCGGTCGCTGGGCTGGGGCCGGGGGGCGGGGTTGTTCGTCGCGCTGTCCTTCACCATCGCGAGCAACATCGCGCTTCAGGCGGTCCATGCACAGTTGCAGAGCGTCGCGTTGCTGCCGATCGCGATGATGCTGGCCATCTCATGCGTTCGGACCGAGGCGATGGGGCGGCATGCCCGCGCGCGCCTGTTGGCGGTGGCGCTGGCCGCGCTGATCGCGGCGTGGCTGATGACATCCTATTATATGGCCTGGTTCACGATCTTCTCGGCCTGTCTGTTCCTGCTGTGCCGGGCGATGCTCGGCGACCAGGCGCAGCCCACCGCGACGATTGCGCTGGTCCGTCGTCATGCCGGGACCATCGCCTGCGGCCTCGGCAGCTTCGCGGTGCTGATCCTGCCCTTCCTGGCCGTCTATCTGCCCAAGCTGCGCGAGACGGGGGGCGAGGGCTATTTCGAGATGCTGGGCTATCTCATCACGCCGGTCATCGACATGGTGAATGTCGGGCCGGACAATTACCTTTGGGGTTGGATGTTTCGTCCGCTGCTGGCGCTGGTGCATCAAGTGCTGCCCGACGATCCGGCGCTGCCGGGGCGGGTGCTGCGCGGCGAGCATGAGGTGGGGTTCCCGCCGATCTTCTGCATCCTGCTGATCGTCACGGCGTGGCGTATCCTGCGGCACCGTCCGGTCGGGGAGGGGGCGACCGTATCGGTCGAATGGCGCGCCTTCACGCTGGCGATGATCGTCGGCTGGGCGCTGACGCTGCAATTCTGGATCTTCTCGCCGTGGAACCTGGTCTTCTATCTGGTGCCGGGGGCCAAGGGTTTGCGGGTCGTGTCGCGCTATCAGCTCTGGCTGACCCTGCCGTTCCTGCTGATCGTCGTCTATGCTTGGCGTGCGCGGATGGCGGCCTTGCTGCGAAGCAAGCCCTGGTGGGGCGTCGCGATCGTCACGCTGCTACTGGCCGAGAATCTGAGCGCCGAGACCGCCGCACAACTCAGCCGTCGCGAACAGCGCGTCGCGCTGGATGCGATTCCGCCGCCGCCTGCGGACTGCCGCGTCTTCTATGTGGTGGCATCGCGCGCGGGGGAGCCGCTCTACGTCAATGCCGAACTGAACGCCCTCTATCCGCACAATGTCGATGCGATGTTCCTGGCCGAACAATGGCGGGTGCCGACGATCAACGGCTTTTCGACCTTCAACCCGCCCGACTGGCATTTCGACGATCCGCTGGCGGGGGATTATGAGGCACGGGTGAAGCGCTATGTCGCGCGGCACGGACTGCGCCAGGTCTGCCGCCTCGACATGCGGCAGGCCCGGCCCTGGTCACGCTAGGGCGGGGCGATCAGCCGACCGGTCGCGCGCCTTCGTCCGGTGCGGCGGGGCCCCGATGGATCGAGGGAAGCTCGGCCAGTGTCAATCGCCGGTCATGGTTCAGGTCCAGCAGCGCAAAGCGCTTGTCCGCCGCCGCGACGAATTCCTGTGCAGACACACCGCGATTGAAGTTGCTGTCCGCCGAAGCGACCGGTTCGGGTATGCCGAGATAGCTGAAGCGCCCGGCGCCCTGGCGACCCAACAAGCTGGCCGCCGCGCGCCCGTCGGGCTGATCGCCGCCGCCGCCGCGTCCGCTGCCCATGCCGCCGCCGCCTCGGCGTCCGCCGCGTCCGCCGCCGCCACGGCCACCGGCCATGCGCGCAACCCCGCCGCCCGGCCCGGCCACGCGCAGTTCGGGAAACAGCTCGGTCTCATACCATTGCAGATCGTCGGGATCGATTTCGCCGTCCTTGCCGTGATCCAGTACCGCGAAGAAGCGCAGGGCATCCGCCTCGAACTCGGCGGGGGTCAGCGCGCCGTCGCCATTCGTATCGGCACCGGCGAACCAGCGCCGCTCGCCGGCGGGGCCGTGGAAGGGCTCGCCCATCGGGCTGGCGAACAGCGGGCCGCGACTGCCGGGGTGCCCTCCGCCGGGAAAGCCGCCATGGCGTCCATCGCCCGGCGGGCCCCTGTGCGGCCGATCGGCGGCGCATCCGGCCAGGACGCAACATAGGGCGAGGATCGCTGCACGCATGATCGAGGGCTTTCCGATGCTGTTCGGCCGGTCGGTGAGCCGGGCAAGCGCGTCGCCCGGGCCGGAGGGATCAGCGACGGACCCAGCGGCAGATCTTGACGCGCTTACCGTGCTTCTTTTCGATCTTGCAGACGTGCTTCTTGCCGTGATGCGGGCCGCGCTGCGCCGCGACGGGAGCCGAAACCAGCATGGCGGCGGCTAGCGCGGCCGCGATCGAGGCGATCGTTCTGGAACGGGTCATATCGCTATCCTGACATGGCTGTGGGAGGGGAGGAGAGGCATCCCTAGCCGTCAGATATCTGAAAAGTTTGATCGAGTTGTCGCGAAGTGTCGCAACCGCGACCATGGCGCACGCGCAAAAGAAAAGGGCGACCCCCGCGAAGGGGCCGCCCTTATCCTTGGCTCGACAAGCGAACGGGTGCGGCAGGTTGCCCTGCCGCAGTCCGATTACTTGAGCTCGACGGTCGCGCCGGCTTCTTCGAGCTGCTTCTTGATCTTCTCGGCCTCGTCCTTGGCAATGCCTTCCTTGACGGGCTTCGGAGCGCCTTCGACCAGCGCCTTGGCTTCGGTCAGGCCCAAGCCGGTGATCGCGCGGACTTCCTTGATGACGTTGATCTTCTTGCCACCGTCGCCGGTGAGGATCACGTCGAATTCGGTCTTCTCTTCAGCGGCCGGAGCGGCAGCGCCGCCAGCAGCAGGAGCCGCGGCAACAGCAGCGGCGGCCGAGACGCCCCACTTCTCTTCGAGCAGCTTCGAAAGTTCAGCGGCTTCGAGGACGGTCAGCTCGCTCAGCTGGTCAACCAGCGCGTTCAGGTCTGCCATGTTCTTATCTCCAATACGGGCCGTCTAAAATGGCCCGAGTGTGTCAGTTCAAATCGTCGTGTACGCCCGAAGATCAGGCGGCTTCCTTGTCCTTGTCGGCATAAGCCGCGAGGACGCGGGCGATCTGCGCCGCGGGAGCCTGGGTGATGGTCGCCAGCTTCGTCGCGGGAGCGACGATGAGGCCGACAATCTTCGCCCGGAGCTCGTCCAGCGAGGGCAGAGTCGCCAGCGCCTGCACGCCTGCGACATCAAGGACGTTCGCACCCATCGATCCGCCGACGATCTCGAACTTGTCGGTCGTCTTGGCGAATTCCACGGCCACCTTGGCGGCGGCCACGGGATCGATCGAGCTGGCGATGCCGACGGGGCCCGTCAGCATGTCAGCGACACCGGCATAGTCGGTGCCCTGGGCTGCGATCTTGGCAAGCCGGTTCTTCGAGACCTTGTAGGACGCGCCGGCTTCCCGCATCTTCGTGCGCAGGGCCGTCGACTGGGCGACGGTCATGCCGAGGTTGCGGGTGATGACCACCACGCCGACCTCGTTGAAGTTACGGTTCAGTTCGGCGACGGCCTGGGTCTTTTGATCGCGATCCATGCCATTCTCCATGGTTGGAACGACCGCGAACGGTCATCCCGGTTGCTTGACCGGGGGGTGTGACCACCCCTCGGGGTGTCCAGCGATGGGGAATGGGCAACCGACGCGTGAGAAACGCGGGGCAGACCGGGCGGGACCAGCAAGTGGCACGACCGGCAAAATCCTTTTCCCCGTCTCGGCAGGAGATTAAGCCAGGGCATATTCCCCGGCACCTGCTGTCTTGGACGGAATCCGAACAGGCGAACCTGTCTGGATGCGGGGGTGCGCTTAGGCGGATCGGCGCGGGGAGTCAAGCGATGCGACGGGATGAAGGCGATGTCATCCTTGAGTCATCCCTGCGTCACCGACATGACGCGGAAATGAAGCCGGGATGACTTGGATGGTCGGCAAACGGCGGCGCGTGAGACCGCGCCTTCCCGCGCGGTGCCCCGGGGGATCTGCCATGTCGGATATGAACAGCCTGGTCGCCTATGACGATGGCGACATCGATACCAACCGTTCGACCAACACCCATATGAGCGACCTGATCGCCACCCGCCTGTCGCGTCGCCAGACGTTGCGCCACGGCGTGTCGGCGATGACGACCGCGCTGTTCGGCGGCGCGTTGCTGGCGGGTTGCGACGACGAGAATCCGCAAGCGGTCACCGCCACGGCGGCGGGCAGCACCGCCAGCGTTGCGGCGGGCCGCCCCGTCACGCTGACCGGCACGGTGGGCAGCGGGAAGGTGGCGAACGTCAACTGGAGCCAGACGGCGGGGCCGTCGGTCACCCTGACCAACGCCAACCAGCTCGTCGCCTCGTTCCGCGCGCCCGCCGTGGCGACCGCGACGCAGCTCGCCTTCAAGCTGGAGATCACCAGCCGCGACGGGCTGGTCACGAACAACAGCGTGACGCTGACCGTGACGCCGATCACGCTCGACTTCACCGCCGTGCCGCACAGCCTGGCCGATGTGGTGACGGTTCCCTCGGGCTATAGCGTGACGGTGCTCTATCGGCTGGGCGATCCGATCGCCTCGGGCGTCCCGGCCTATGCGAACAACGGCACCGACAGTAATTTCGCGCAGCGTGCGGGCGACCATCATGACGGCATGAGCTATTTCGGGCTGTCGGCGTCGGGCAGCAATCCGGACCAGAACAACAGCACGCGCGGCCTGCTGGTCCTCAACCACGAGAATATCAGCGAGCAATATCTGCATGTGAACGGCATGTCGCCGGTTCCACGCCCCGAGAGCGAGGCGATCAAGGAGATCGAATGCCACGGCGTCTCGGTGATCGAGGTGACCCGCACGAACGGCTCCTGGTCCTATGTCCAGGGATCGGCGCTCAACCGCCGCATCACCCCCAACACGCCCATGGCGTTCAGCGGCCCGGTCAGGGGCAACGCGTGGCTGAAGACCGCCTATTCGCCCGACGGGACCGGCGGGCGAGGGACGATCAACAACTGCGCCAACGGCACCATGGCGTGGCACACATACCTGACCAACGAAGAGAATTGGGCGGGCTATTTCCGTCGTCTCAGCGGTGACGCGGCGGTGCGGGCCACCACCAATCCCAAGCAGAATGTCTCGCTGGCCCGCTATGGCATCAGCGAGCCGCGTAACGGCAACTACAACTGGGCGACCGCGACCCCGTCCGATCCGTCCAGCACGGTCTTCCGCCGCTGGAACGCGACCGCCGATGCGGCGCTCGCCGCCAACGGCACCGCCGATTTCCGCAACGAGCCGTTCCAGTTCGGCTGGGTGGTCGAGATCGACCCGTTCAACCCCGCCTCGACGCCCCGCAAGCGGACTGCGCTGGGCCGCATGAACCATGAAGGCTGCGAGAGCGGTCGGATGATCGCGGGCGTCCGCCCCGCCTTCTATATGGGCGACGACGCGCAGAACGAATATATCTACAAATTCGTCTCGGCGACCCCGTGGAGCGCCTCAGACGCCAATGCGAGCGATCGTCTGGCGGTGGGCGACAAATATCTCGATACCGGCACGCTCTATGTCGCCAGGTTCAACGCGGACGGCACCGGCCAGTGGATGCCGCTGGTGTTCGGGCAGAACGGGCTGACCTCGGCCAACGCGACCTATCCCTTCGCCGATCAGGCCGATGTCCTGCTCAATACCCGCCTCGCCGCCGACGCGCTGGGCGCGACCAAGATGGACCGGCCCGAATGGACCGCGGTCAATCCGGCGACCGGCGAGATGTATTGCACGCTGACCAACAACGCCTCGCGCAAGCCGGTCGCCTCGGGCAGCCAGAGCGGCGTCGATGCGGCCAATCCGCGCGCCTATGTCGATGCGCCTTCGACCTCGGTCGGCAACCGCAACGGCCATATCGTCCGCCTCCGCGAGACGGGCGACACGACCGAGGCGACCAGCTTCACCTGGGACGTCTATGCCTTCGGTGCGGGTGCGGACCTCGACCCGACCAATATCAACCTGTCGGGGCTGGACGCGACCAACGACTTCTCCTCGCCCGACGGCCTGTGGTTCAGCCTGCCGAGCAATGTCGCCGGGCAGCAGACGCCGGTGATGTGGATCCAGACCGACGACGGCGCCTTTACCGACGTCACCAACTGCATGATGCTGGCGGCAATTCCGGGCCGGGTCGGCGATGGCGGCACGCGCTCGGTGACGAGCAGTGCGGGCGGCGCTTCGGCGACCGTGACCACCCGGATCGGCAAGGCGCCCGGCGTGACGCTGAAGCGCTTCCTGGTCGGGCCGAAGCAGTGCGAGATCACCGGCATCCACTCGACCCCGGACGGCACCTCGGTCTTCGTCAACATCCAGCATCCGGGCGAGGACGCGACCAATCCAAGCGCGCCGACCAGCAACTGGCCCGACAGCCAGACGGGTTCGGCGGCGGCGACGATCCGCCCGCGCTCGGCCACCATCGTCATCACCAAGAATGACGGCGGCGTGGTCGCGATCTGATCGACTGGCCGCATATCGAGCCCATCGGGGGCGGGAAGGCGATTGCCTTCCCGCCCCCTTTGTCGTTTGAAGGGCCCGCGAAAGAGGGGACAGGCATGACGACCACAAGGCGCGAGATCATGGTCGGGGCGGCGGCGATCGGGCTGGGGAGTGCTATCGGACCCGCACTGGCGCAGGGGCCGGGCAGCGACCGGCTGATCGCGGGCACCTATGCCAATGAGGGCGGCAAGGGGCTGTACCCGATCGCGAATGGTCGGGTGGGGCAGCCGGTGGTGGGGATCGTCAACGCCTCTTTCGGCGTCGGCAACGGCCCGGGCGGCGCCTTCTACGTCTTGCGCGAACAGGCCGAGGGGCAGGTTGCCGCTTATGGTCCCGGCTGGCGCTTGCGGGGCGGGGCGTCCACCGGCGGCGCGGACCCCTGTCATGCCGCGCTCGACCGCAGATCGGCCTGTCTGGCAGTCGCCAATTATTCCAGCGGTTCGGTCGCCTTCTACCGGCTCGACCGGCGGACCGGCGCACCGGGCGAGGCGCAGGTCTTCCAGCATCATGGGAACGGCCCCGATACCGAGCGCCAGTCGGGCCCGCACGCGCATTGGGTGGGGTTCAGCCCCGACCGCCACTGGCTGCATTCGGTCGATCTGGGGGCGGATGCGATCTTCGCCTATCGCTTCGATCCCGCCGCGCGGACGCTGGCCGAGCCGGTGCTGGCGTGGGCCGCTCCGGCGGGGGTGGGGCCGCGCCATATGGTCCGCCACCCGACCCTGCCGCGTGCCTATGTGGCCTGCGAGTTGCAGACCAGGTTGTTCGTGCTCGACGTGCAGGAGGATGGCCGGTTCCGCACGGCGGGGGAACGGGCGCTGGTGCCCGAAGGGGGGCCTGCCTCCTATGCCGCGCATATCGCGATCGATCGGGCGGGGCGGACGCTGTACGTCTCCAATCGCGGGGCGAACAGCATCACCGTCTTCGCGCTGGATGCAAGGGGAGAGCCCAAGGCGGTGCAGCATGTCCCGACCGGAGGCGACTGGCCGCGCTTCTTCCTGCTGCGCGAGGGGCGGGGGGAGATGCTGGTCGCGAACGAGCGGTCGGGAACGGTCGTGGCGTTCCGGATCGGGTCGGACGGTCGTCTGACCGCGACAGGGCGGAGCATCGCCATTCCCGGCGTGGTGTTCCTGGCCGAGGTTTGATCAGGCAACGCCGTCATCTTGCCGCTCCCCGCCCGCAGGCAGGAGGGAATGGGGGAGGGCGGGACGTCTCGCCAAGGCCATCGCTCGTGGCATAGCCCCCACCCCAACACCCCTGCCGCGAGGAGGGGCTCAAGACCAAGTTCGTCTGCTGCAACCGCAAGCCATTGTCCGTCGAGATCGGGCAAGCTGCTCGCTAAAGCGCGTTTTCCTTTCCCCAACCCCAAAAGCCACCATGCACCTCTTCCAACCCCTGCTTGCCGGAGCCACCTTGCCCGGCCGCCTCATCGCCTGTGTCGGCGCGGTGATCGGCATCGCGCTGACCATCATCGTATGCAGCGGACTGCCGCCGCTGGGCCCCGACCTGCCGATCATCGTCGCGCCGCTGGGGGCGTCCGCCGTGCTGGTCTTCGCGGTGCCCGCCAGTCCACTGGCGCAGCCCTGGTCGGTGGTCGGCGGCAATGTCCTGTCGACACTGGTCGGAGTGGCGATGTTCCAGGCCATCCCCTCGCTGCCGCTGGCGGCGGGGTGTGCGGTCGGGGGCGCGATCCTGGTCATGTCGCTGGCGCGCTGCCTGCATCCGCCGGGCGGGGCGGCGGCGCTGACCGCCGTGATCGGCAGCCAGGGAATCCATGCGGCGGGCTTCGCCTTCGCCTTTGCGCCGGTGGCGATCAATTCGATCGCGCTGGTGGCGCTGGGCATGTTCTTCCACCGCGCGACCGGACGCAGCTATCCGCATGAACCGGCGGTGATCCCGCCCACGCCTGTCGCCTTGATCCAGCCCGAGGATGTCGACGCCGCGCTGGAGGACATGCACGACAGTTTCGATATCGCGCGCGAAGATCTCGACATGCTCTTCGCCCATGCCGAGCGTCATGCGCGGGCCAGGGTTGGGAGCGCGCGGGGCGGGTGATGGGCGTGGCCTTCGACTTCGCTCAGGCTGAACGGAGTGAGGAGCTATATCCCATCCCCCGCCTCCACCCTCCGTTCACGCTGAGCGAAGTCGAAGCGCACGCCCCCACAGTGATCAGGCATAAGAAAAAGGCCCGCCCCTCACGCCGAGGGACGGGCCTTTCCCATCAACCGGTCATACCGATCAGCGATACTTGCCGCTGAACGAGATGCCGATGATGCGCGGTTCGTTGAAGACCGCTGCCATATAGTTCTCGATCACGCCCTTCAGGTTCTTCTCGTTCGTGATGTTGCGCGCGAAGACCGACAGGCTCCAGTCGTCGTTCGGCGCGGAATAGCCGATGCTCAGGCCGCCCTCGAAATTGCCGTTCGAGGTGAACTCCTTGGTCCGGTACAGGACGAAGTTCGTATAGCCCTGGATATTCCAGTCGGTCGAAATGAACGCCTTGCCCTGGTTCGCCAGCGGGATGTCGTACTTGGCGGCGACGTTGACATTATATTCCGGCGCGTTGGGCAGCGGGTTGCCGTTGATCTGCGCGAAATAGGCGTTGGCCCCGAACACCGTGCGGGTGACGAACGGGTCGAGCACGGTGCACACCTGCACCCCGTTCAGGCCGCAGGTCTGGGCGAAGACACGCTTGTCGCGGATTTCCGAATGCAGCAGGCTGACGCCCGCCGACAGCGCCAGGTTGCGCACCGGCAGCCACTGCGCATCGGCCTCCAGGCCGTAGGCGACCGCCTTGTCGGCGTTGAACAGCACGCCGTTGCCGTCCGAGTCGTTGCCGTTCAACTGGATACCCTTCACGCGATAGGCGAAGGCGGCGGCGTTCAGGCGCAGCGTGTTGTCGAACAGCTTCGACTTGAAGCCGGTCTCGAACGACAGGTTGGTTTCCGAATTGGCGGTGGTGAAGTCCGAGTTGAACACCGCCGAGCGGCCCTGGATGGTCGGGCCACGGAAGCCCTGCGCGGCGCGGACATAGACGTTCAGGTTCGGATTGACCTCATAGAGCGCGGACAGATCCCAACTGGGCTGGGTGTCGGACAGGCGCACGTCGCGGCGACCACGATAGGTCGAGACACCGGCGGCGCTGTCGGCGGTGCGCAGCAGCCGGGTCCGCTTGGTGTCCTCGCTGATGCGGCCACCGGCGGTCAGGGTCAGGCGATCGGTCGCCTGATAGCTGACCTGACCGAACACGCCCCACGAGGTGTTGACGTCGTGCAGGCGGACCCAGTTGTTCGGGTTGGCCCCGATCAGGAAGGCACGCTGGTAGAAGTCGGTGATGTCGCGGCTGTCGAAATAGATGCCGCCGACCTGCCACTTGAACGGGCCGCTGCCGGTCGAGGCGAGGCGGACTTCCTGCGTCCACTGGTCGAGCCCGCGCACCTGACCCTGGCTGAGTCCATAGCCGTTGGGCACGCGGTTCACCGGGAAATTCGCCGCCGCGCCGCCATCGGTGTCGCCCTTGCTGAACCCGGCGGTGGTTTCATAGGCGGTGATCGAGGTCAGCTCGGCAGGCCCCAGATCCCAGGCGGCGCGCAGCGAGGTCCCTTGCGTGTCGTATGACTGGGGATTGTTCCGGCCTTCGTCATAGGCCACCCGGTCACGCGGCTCGGCCGACACGTCGCGCGAACCCTTCTGGATCGCCCCGCGATGGAACAGCGTCGAGGTGCCGTCATACCAGCGGGCATGGCCCGACAGGTTGAACGACAGCGTGTCGGTCGGCGTGAAGAGAAGCTGGAGCCGCACGTCGCGCTCGGTAAAGCCGCCCATCGCGTCCTTCTTCGGGGTCAGCGTGCCGTCCAGGCTGGTACCCGAATAGACATTGTCCACCCAGTTGTCGCGATGCTGCACCAAGGCCGACAGGCGGAAGGCCAGCACGTCGCGGATCAGCGGACCGCCGACACCGGCGTCCATGCTGATCGTGTTGTAGCTGCCGATCGAGGCGGTGGCGCGGCTCTGGAAGCTCTGCGTCGGCTTGATCGTGTCGAACTTGATGATGCCCGCGGTCGTGTTGCGACCGAACAGCGAGCCCTGAGGGCCCCGCAGCACTTCGACCTGATCGACGTCGAACACCGGGTTCGACTTCAGCACGACATGCTCCAGCACGACATCGTCCTGGATGATCGACACCGGCTGCGACGCGCCGAGATAGAAGTCGATATTGCCCAGGCCGCGAATATAGAAGCGCGGGAAGATGCGGCCCGTCGTCGTCTCGGCATAAAGGCCGGGCACGCGGCCCGACAGAGCGAGGATGTCCTCGCCGCCCTGCTGGAAGGCGCGGATGTCCTGGCCGCTGACCACGCCGACCGACACCGGCACGCGGTTCAGATTTTCCGAACGACGCTCGGCGGTGACGACGATCTCGCCCAGGCCTTCCTGCGGTGCCGCCTGATCCCCGGTCGCGGTGGCGGTGCCCGCGCCCTGATCGGCGGTCTGTGCGATGGCCGGTACGGCCGCCAGCGTTCCCCACGCGGCGCCCAGCAGCGCCGCGGTCTTGATAACCGACTTCATAATGTTCCCCAGCTCCGGCAGGCGGTACGTGCCGCCCGACTAATTGCTAATCTCCCGGTAAGGCGGGCGGTTAGAGGCGCATTATGGCGCTTGCGTGACAGAGGTGATGCACCAAAGGCACAATCGACCGGGAAAACTGGCCTGACGGGAAACGGTCCGCCGACGATGCGAGGTGAAACGGAGATCCGTCATGCCCCCGCCGTTCCGAGGCGAACCCGGTCGTGAACGAAGCCGGACAGAAATCACGCGACATGCTCGCGGGATAGGATCTCCTGATACCGATCGTCGATCGCACTGCCCCGCCACGCGACCGTTCTGCCGTGACGGGACTGTCACATTGTTGTAACCCGGTTTTGCTTGACGTGGGGTCCGGGTCTGGTCAGGGGGGCGGCGTTCGTGCAGTCTTCGGTTCATGGCCTTTTTCACGGTCCGGCGCGCTGCCGTGGCCCCAAAAGGCCATGGGTGAAGAACGCGCGGTATCGGATCACTATCGGGGTTTGCCGACTGATGTTCGCCTGGTTCCAACGCCTCCTGCCGAAGACGGGAAATTTCTTCGAACTGTTCGAGGCGCAAGCCGCGACGATCCTGGCGGGGGCCGAAGCCACCGTCCGGCTGTTCGACGCGGCGGGCAACACCGCCGACGAGATCGCCGTGATCGCCGCGCGCGAGCATGACGCCGATGAGATCACGCGCGACGTGCTGACCTCGGTCCGCTCGACCTTCCTGACGCCGTTCGACCGTGCCTCGATCACCTCGCTGATCGGGTCGATGGACGACACGATCGACGAGATGAATGCGGCGGCCACCGCGATCGGCCTGTACCGGCTGACCAGCTTCGCGCCCGAAATGCGCGAAATGGCGGCGGTTGCGGTCGAGGCGGCCAAGCTGACCGTCGAGGCGATGCCGCTGATGCGCGATGTCGCGCGCAACGGCGACCGGCTCCACGCGCTGACCGAGGAACTGGTCCGGCTGGAGGGCCGCGCCGACGATATCCATGCGGCGGGCCTGAAGCGCACGCTGGACGAATGCGGCGAGCGCGACACGCTGCGCTTCGTCATCCATAAGGAAGTGTACAAGCATCTGGAGCGCATCCTCGACGCGTTCGAGGATGTCGCCGACGAGATCGACGGCATCGTCATCGATCACGCCTGAGGCGCGGATCATGCACGAACTCGCCTTTCCGTTGCTGGTCGGCCTGATCCTGGTCGCGCTGGCCTTCGATTATCTCAACGGGCTGCATGACGCGGCCAATTCGATCGCGACGGTGGTGGCGACCCGGCTGTTGTCGCCGGTCGCGGCGGTCCTGTTCGCGGCCTTTTTCAACTTCGCCGCCTATTTCCTGACCGTCGCCTTTCCCAGCCTGCACAAGGTGGCGGAGACGATCGGCAAGGGCCTGATCGACCAGAGCATCGTGACGCCCGCCGTCATCTTCGGCGCGCTGGGCGGGGCGATGGCGTGGAACGTCATCACCTGGCTGCGCGGCATCCCCTCGTCGAGCAGCCATGCGCTGGTCGGCGGGCTGGTCGGTGCGGGCGTGGCGCATGCGGGCATGGGCGCGGTGCAATGGGCGGGGCTCAACAAGACGCTGCTCGCCATCGTGCTGTCGCCGATGCTGGGCATGATGCTGGCCATGCTGGTCATGCTGCTGAGCAGTTGGGCGATGCGCCGGTCGACCGCGGGGCAGGCGGAGCGCAGTTTCCGTGCGATGCACCTCGTCTCCTCGGCGGCCTATTCGCTCAGCCACGGCCTGAACGACGCACAGAAGACGATGGGGATCATCACCGTCCTCCTCTATTCGACCGGCCGCCTGTCAGGCCCGTTCGAGGTGCCGCACTGGGTCGCCATCTGTTGCTACATCGCGATCGCGCTGGGCACGATGACCGGCGGCTGGCGGATCATCGAGACGATGGGCACCCGCATCACCAAGCTGTCGCAGCATCAGGGATTCAGCGCCTCGACGGCGGGCTCGATCGTCATCTTCTGCGCCTCGGCCCTGGGGATCCCGGTATCGACCACGCACACCATCACCGGCTCGATCATCGGCGCGGGCGTGGCGCGGCGTGCGTCCGCCGTGCGCTGGGGCGTGGCGGGGAATGTGGTGATCGCCTGGATCATCACCATCCCGGCCTCCGCCGTGATGGGGGCCGGGTTCTATATGCTGACCCGGTTGTTCTGATCGAAGAGGGGGGGCGAGGGCTCTCCCCTTTTTCGTTGGAGCTTTCCCCCTCCGCTAAGGATAGACTTCGCCGCTCGAAGGCCCGATTCTTCATGGTCCACCCCGGCGGAGGCCGGGGTCCAGTTGTGGTGCGCTGTCGAGAGCGGGCTGCCTATGCCTCCCACGCATCGGCGTACCACGCCGCCAAAGACGTGACATCTGGGCCCCGGCCTCCGCCGGGGTGGGCGGGGCGAAACGAGAAGACAACCGTCTCCCACGCTCCCTGCGAACCGAAATCCCTTGGCCTTCGACTTCGCTCAGGCGGAACGGAGGGCGGGGCGGGCCTTATACCGACCTACCCCGCAACCCTCACGACCCCGTGACCGGCCCTCCGGCCGCCTGGAACAGCGCCACCGTATCCGTCATCCGCGCCGCCTTGGCCTGGATCAACTGCGACCGGGCCTGCGCGTCCGTCGCGGTCGCGTTGAGCAGTTGCAGCGTGCCCACATCGCCCAGCGCCAGTTGCCGCCGCGCGAAGGTCAGCGCCTGGCCCGCCGCGTTGCTCGCCCGCTGGGCCGCATCCAGCGCCTGCGCATCGGTGGACAGGCCGGTCAGCGAGTCCGCGACATTGCCGAACGCCTGGAGCACCGCCGCACGATATTGCGCCTTGGCCCCCTCCAGCGCGGCTTCCGCCGCCTTTTGCTGGTGGCGCAGCGCATTGGCGTGGAACAGCGGCTGGGTGATCCCGCCGAGCAGCGCCCAGAAGGGATTGCCGCTCTTGAACATGTCGCCGAAATTCTGTGCCGACCCGCCCGCATTGGCCGAAAGCTGGATGCTGGGCAGCCGCGCCGCGATGGCGGCCCCGACATCGGCCCCGGCGCCCTGCAACTGGGCTTCGGCCGCCAGTATGTCGGGACGGCGATGGACCAGTTCCGACGGCACGATGGCGGGCAATTCCGTCGGCAGGGTCAGTTGCGACAATTCAGGAAGCGGTGGCAGGGCCGATCCCGCCGGACGCCCGATCAGCGTGGCGATGACCGTGCGCTGCGCCGCCTCGGCACGGACCAGCGGGGGGAGGGCCCCTTCGGCGGTGGCGAGTGCCGCCTGTTGCGTCGACACGTCCGACGCGCCGACCGCACCGAGCCGCTGACGCTGTTGCAGCGCGGACAGGATGTCGCGGTTGACCTGAACCGCCGTCTGCGCGGCGGCGACCTGTTCCGCCAGGCTCGCCCGTTCGATCAGCGCGGTGACGAGGTTCGCCGCCACCGTCATCCGGGCCGCGTCAAGCTGGTGCCGCTCCACCTCGGCGCGCGCGACGGCGGAACGGACCTGCGCCCGGTTGCCGCCGAACGCATCGACGTCATAGGAGACGCTGACCTGCGCGGTGTGCAGCGTGTAAAGCTGCTGGTTGGCATCGGCGACGGCGGGGGACAGGGCGTTGGACACGCGGGTCCGCTGCGCCTGATAGTTCAACCCGCCCTGGGGGAAGAGCAGCGAGCCGCGCGTCGCCCGCGCCTGCTCCTGCGACTGACGCAGCGAAGCTTCCGCCACTGCTACGTCGTTATTGTGCGCCAATGCCTCCGCCACCAGCGCGTCGAGTTGCGCATTGCCGAAGGCGTGCCACCATTCGGGCGCGACCCGCGCCGACACCGTCTGCGCCGGGCCGGTCGCGGGGGCGATCACTGGCGCCGGGTTCATCGGCGGCAGGCCGGCATGGGCATCGAGGTCGTGCGGGCCGACCGCACAGGCGGAGACGCACGCCAGCAGCGGCAGGGTCAGGAAACGCTTCATGCCGTGGCTCCCGTGTCGGCCTGGTCGTCGTGGAAATGGTCGGCCTTCTTCTTGCGCTGCGACAGCGGCACACGGACCGAATAGCGGCTGATCAGCACCGGCAGGACCAGCAGGATCAGCACCGGGGCCAGCGTCATGCCGCCGACCACGACCAGCGCCAGCGGCTTCTGCACCTGGCTGCCGATCCCGTGCGACAGGGCGGCGGGCAGCAGGCCGATCGCGGCGACCAGACAGGTCATGACCACGGGGCGCAGGCTGTTCTTGACGGTGGTGGCCAGCGCATTCTCACGCGGCGCGCCTTCGTCGATGGCGTTGTTGAAGGTGGTGACGACCAGGATCCCGTCCATCACCGCGATGCCGAACAAGGCCACGAAGCCGATCGCTGCCGAGATGCTGAACGCCGTGCCGGTCAGGGCCAGCGCCAGCACGCCGCCCACGATCGCCATCGGGATCGCGGAGAAGGCGAGCAGGCTGTCCCGCATCGAGCCGAAATTGGCATAGAGCAGCAGCAGGATGAGCACGAGGCTGATCGGCACCACGATCTCCAGCCGGGCGATGGCGTTCTTCAAATTGTCCAGTTCGCCCGCCCATTCCAGGTGATAGCCCGGCGGCAGATGGACATTCTGGTTGATCCGCGACCGCGCCTCCTCGACCGCGCTGCCCAGATCGCGCCCACGCACCGAGAATTTGATCGGCACGTAACGTTCCTGATGCTCGCGATAGATGAACGAGGCACCGGTGGTCAGCTTGACATTGGCGACCTCGGACAGCGGCACCTGGATGGTCCCGTTGCCGTCGGGCGAGGGCGCGCCGATCGTGATGTTGCGCACCGATTCCAGCGAGTCGCGCTGGGTCGGCTGCAACCGCACGATGATCGGGAAGTGGCGATCGGTGCCGGGCTCGTACAGGTCGGCGGGCGACTGGCCACCGATGGCGGCCGCGACGGTCGCGTTGATGTCGTCGGGCGTCAGGCCATAGCGCGCGGCCCTGGCGCGATCGACATCGATCCGGACGGTCGGCTGGCCCAGGATTTCGAACACGCCGAGATCCTCGATGCCCTTCACCTTGGCCATCTGCGCCTTGATCTGGTTGGCCAGCTTTTCCAGCGTGACGAGGTCAGGGCCGAACAGCTTGATCGAATTGGCGCCCTTCACGCCCGAGGCGGCTTCCTCGACATTGTCCTCGATGATCTGCGAAAAAGAGAAGTCTACGCCCGGATATTGCTTGGCGAGTTTGCCCGACAACTCCTCGATCAGCTTCTCCTTGGTCATGCCGCTCGGCCAGGTGTCGAACGGCTTCAGCGGCACGAAGAACTCGATGTTGAAGAAGCCGGTCGCGTCGGTGCCGTCATCCGGGCGGCCATGGGCGGACAGGACCGCCGTGGTCTCCGGATAGCTGGCGATGATCTTGCGCACCTCGTTGGTCACCTTCTCGCCCGCCTCCAGGCTGATCGAGGAGGGGAGGGTGGCGCGGATGTACATATTGCCTTCTTCGAGATGCGGCAGGAATTCGATGCCCAGCGAGCGCACGCCGACGACCGCCAGACCCATCATCAGCACCGCGCCGCCGATCGTCACGATCTTGTTGCGCAGCGCGAAGGAGGCGGCGGGTTCATAGACGCGGCGAAGCTTGCCGACGATGAAGGTCTCGGTCTCGGCCAGCTTGTCCGGCAGCAGCAGCGTCGACAGCACCGGCGCGACGGTGAAGGTCGCGAGCAGGCCGCCGCTGATCGCATAGGCATAGGTCTTGGCCATCGGGCCAAAGATATGCCCCTCCACCCCGGTCAGGGTGAACAGCGGCAGGAAGCTGGCGATGATGATCGCGGCGGCGAAGAAGATGCCGCGGCTGACCTCGGACGACGCGCCCAGCACCGCGCCGAAGCGGCTGGCCATGCTATAGCGCCCTTGGCCGTTCTCCACGGCGGCGGACCGTTCGACCATGTGGCGGAAGATATTCTCCACCATGATGACGCAGGCATCGACCACCAGGCCGAAGTCGAGCGCACCGACCGACAACAGGTTCGCACTCTCCCCCTGCAACACCAGGATCAGGATCGCGAAGGCCAGCGCGAAGGGGATGGTCGCCGCCACGATGATCGCCGAGCGCAGATTGCCGAGGAACAGCCATTGCAGCGCGAAGATCAGCAGGATGCCGACCACCATGTTTTCCATGACGGTGTGGATGGTCAGGTTGATCAGGTCGGAACGGTCATAGATCCGCTCCAGATGGACGCCGGGGGGCAGGACGCCGCTGTCGTTGATATTGGCGACCTCGGCCTGGACGGCCTTGATCGTCGGCATCGACTGGGCGCCGCGCTGCATCAGGACGATGCCCTGCACGATGTCGTCGTCATTGTTGTAGCCGGCGATGCCCATGCGCGGCGCGTTGCCGACCTTGACGGTCGCCACGTCCTTGATGAGCACGGGCGCGCCGCCCGCTTCGCCGACCAGCACGTTCTGGATCGCGTCGGGCGACTGGATCAGGCCGATACCGCGCACGATCGCGGCCTGTTCGCCGAAGTTGATCGTCTGGCCGCCGACATTGCCGTCGCTCTTCGACAGCGCCGCCAGCACCTGCGCCACCGTCACGCCATGCGCGTTCAGCCGGTTCTGGTCGATCACCACGTCATAGGCGCGCAACTTGCCGCCCCAGCCGGTCACGTCGATCACCCCCGGAATCCGCTTGAACCGGCGCTGGAGCACCCAGTCCTGCAACGTCTTCAGGTCCATCACCGAATAGCCCTTGGGCGCGGCGATGCGGTAGCGATAGATTTCACCCACCGGCGAGGTCGGCGACAGCGTCGGCTGCGCGCCACCGGCCAGCGGCGGAAGCTGCGACAGGCGGTTGATGACCTGCTGGCGCGCCTGCTCGTTGGTGTAATCGTAGGTGAACTGGATCTTGATGTCCGACAGGCCGAACAGGCTGATCGCGCGGATCGCGGTCAGATGCGGGATGCCCGCCATCTGGACCTCGATCGGGATGGTGACGTTGCGCTCCATTTCCTCGGCCGACAGACCTTGTGTCTGGGTGATGACCTCGACCATCGGGGGGACCGGGTCGGGATAGGCCTCGATATTGAGGTTGATGAAGCCGATGACGCC
Source organism: Sphingomonas sp. 2378 (assembly GCF_038084995.1). Lineage (NCBI taxonomy): Bacteria > Pseudomonadati > Pseudomonadota > Alphaproteobacteria > Sphingomonadales > Sphingomonadaceae > Sphingomonas > Sphingomonas sp. 2378. Next base: position 53,053 of record NZ_JAXCMJ010000014.1, on the reverse strand, counting down.
AGCGACGATCATCGCGATGAACAGGCCGACGATCAGCAATCGCTGACGCAGCGCGAAGTCGACGATGCGGTTCATTATTCGCCGATCCCCGCTTCGTTGACGAACAGCGCGCCCGAGGTGACGATCTTCTCGCCCGGCTTGAGCCCCGAGGTGATGGTGACGAGGCCACCCGCCGAGTCGCCCGTCTGCACGTCGCGCGCGACCAGCAGGCCGTCGGGGCGCATGATCCAGACGCGCGCGGTGTCGCCTTCATGGATGACGGCGGCGGCGGGGACGCGGATCGCTTCGCCCGCATTCCGATGCTTGATCGCGAAGCTGGCGAACATCTGCGGCTTCAGCGCCTTGTCGGGGTTGGGGATCGAGGCGCGCACCGGCAGGCGATGGGTCTGCGGATCGAGCGCGGCGCCGACCAGATCGATCGTCGCGTGGAAGACGCGGCCCGGCAGCGCGGGCGTCGTCACCTCGACGGGATCGCCGACGCGGACATTCTCGGCATCGCTCTCGGCCACCTGCGCGACCAGCCAGACGCGCGAGGGGTCGGTGATGGTCATCACCGGCTTGTCGCCGCCCTGCGAGACATATTGCCCGGCGGCGACATCGCGCGAGGCGATGACGCCGCTGATCGGCGCGTGCAGCGTGGTGATGTCGTGGATGCCGGAGACTTCGCCGACATTCTCCAGCCGGTTGATCTCACCCTGCGACTTGCCGAGGATCGCCAGCTTGTCGCGCGCGGCGCCCAGCGAGGCGGCGGCGGTGCGGGCGCTCGCCTGCGCGGCGGCGAGGTCGGCCCTGGCCTGCTGATAATCCTTCAGCGCGCCGCCGGCGGTTTCATAGATCTGCTGCTGGCGGTCGGCATTGCGCTGCGCCGCGACGAGTTGCGCCTGCGCGTTCTGATAGGCGGCACGGGCCGAGAACAGGCCTGACCGCGCATCGACGAAATCGCTGGTCTTGATGAGGAGCAGCGGCTGGCCCTGGCGCACCACCTGACCCGCATCGGCCAGCACGCGCACCACCTGCCCCGCATAGGGCATCAGCACCGGGGTCGAGCGGGTGCCATCGACGGTGATCGCCCCCGTCGCCATCGTCTGGTCGCCCGACGCGCCCAGCCCGACGCGCATGGTCGGCATCGCGTCCAACTGGTCTTTCGACAGACGCAGCGTGCCCGGCGGCGGCGGGGGCGGCGGCACCTCTTCCTTATGGGTCAGCTTGCCGATGACCGTAATCAGGATCAGCGCGCCCACCAGCACGGCGGCGGCGATCCCCACCCAGCGCCATTGCTGCGCGGAGGAAAGTCGACGGGTTTCGGGTAGCGTTTCGTCGGCAGGGTTGGCGTGCATCGGCTTCTTTCGGCGCGAGAGGCTTGGATATTAGCGCCGGGCGATAGGGGGTGTGCCCTGACGCACCCCTTACGGAAATCTTACGAGACGTTCATGAATGGTGGTGCCGATCCGGGCATGTCCGGCGGGATGGACATGATCCGCAGGGGGAATGGAACCGCGAAACGCGATGACCATGTTGTCATCGAAGGGGAACAAGTCACCCCGTTCGTCGTTGAAATGCAACGCTTCAACAGGAGGGGGATCATCATGGCCAGTCATATGCCGCCACCGCGGATTTCGGACCTTCCGCGCGAAGAGCGCCTGGACGCCCTTTATCGCCGCTTCGCCGATGATCGGGCCCGTTACATGGAAATGCGCACGCGCCGTCCCGGTCTGTTGCACCGGTTGCTGCAAATGATCTGATCCCCTGGCGAGCCCGGCGCGAACGGGCTCCCAATGCCTCGCCTCAGCGCGGGAGGGGGCGCTTTCCGACCACGGCCTTGGGCAGGCGTATCGTCCTGGGGCGGAAACGACGTTCCAGGCGCATGTCGCTATAGCCGATCGCCAGGGACAGGATCACCAGCGACGACAGCGCCGATATGGTCAACCAGATTTCCACGAGCGCCCCGGCCATGCTTTCTTCCCAGACTGGAGCCGTCCCAACGCCGTGACAGGGAATCCGATCCGGCGCACCCTGGACTTTCCCGGACGACGATGGGAGTGGCGGCAGCAATTCCGGCTGCTATGACGTGAAACCATGATCCGATCCGACCGACGCTTCTGGCCCCTCGCCACCGGTCTGGCGTTGCTGGCGGGTTATGTGGACGCGATCGGTTTCCAGCATCTGGGCGGCTATTTCGTCTCCTTCATGAGCGGGAACGGCACCATGCTGGCCGTGCGCATCGTGTCGGCGGAGGGGCGGCCTTCGGGGGCCGTCTCAATCCTTGCCCTGCTGCTCGGCCTGTTCGTCGGTGGCGTGATGATCGGCACGCTGATCCGGCTGGCCTCGCCCCGTTATGGGCAGGTCGCGGTCCTGATGTTGGTCGCGATGCTTCTGGCGGTGGCGGCAGGGGGCGGGGGATGGCCCGCGCTGGCGATGGTCGTGGCGATGGGGGCGCTCAACGCGACGTTCGAGCGTGATGGAGAGGTCAGCATCGGCGTCACCTATATGACAGGAACGCTGGTCAAGATCGGGCAGCATCTGGCGCGGATGATCGCGGGGCGCGGTCGTTGGGCGTGGGTGCCCTATCTGGCGCTATGGGTCGGGTTCCTGCTGGGGGCGGGACTGGGGGCGTGGCTGTTTCCCTGGTGCGGCATGGTCGCCCTGGCGGCGGCTTCGGGCGCGGCGCTGATCGGTGCGGGGGCATCATGGTGGCTCCACAGGGCACCCTGACGCGGGAGCGGAGGCTTGGCCGCTTTTGTTCGGACGCGACTTGGATTTCACGCGAGGGCAATATAATTACAAGCCCAAGAGTCGGGCATCAGACCCGCGACAGGAGAGTGTATGCGCGTGATCGACCATGTGGTCGCCGGTGGACAGCCCGCGACCGATAGTGCCACCGCCCGGCCCGAGGGTCGTCTGGGCGACGTCTTCGACCCCAATAGCGGCCAGGTGCAGGCCCGCGTGCTGCTGGGCGATGCCGCGCTGCTGGAGCGTGCCGTCGCCGCTGCAAAGGTGGCGCAACCCGGCTGGGCCGCGACCAATCCGCAGCGCCGGGCGCGCGTGATGTTCCGCTTCAAGGAACTGGTCGAGCAGAATATGGACGCGCTGGCGCATCTGCTCTCCTCCGAACATGGCAAGGTGATCGCCGACGCGAAGGGCGACATCCAGCGCGGGCTGGAGGTGATCGAGTTCGCCTGCGGTATCCCCCACGCATTGAAGGGTGAATATACGCAAGGGGCGGGGCCGGGCATCGACGTCTATTCGATGCGCATGCCGCTGGGCATCGGGGCGGGGATCACGCCGTTCAACTTCCCGGCGATGATCCCGATGTGGATGTTCGGCGTCGCCATCGCCTGCGGCAATGCCTTCATCCTGAAGCCGTCGGAACGTGATCCTTCGGTGCCGGTGCGCCTCGCCGAACTGATGCGCGAGGCGGGGGCGCCCGAGGGCATCCTTCAGGTCGTCCACGGCGACAAGGCGATGGTCGATGCGATCCTCGACCATCCGGCGATCAGCGCGGTCAGCTTCGTCGGGTCTTCCGACATCGCGCATTATGTCTATCGGCGCGGAGTCGAGGCGGGCAAGCGCGTCCAGGCGATGGGCGGGGCCAAGAATCACGGCATCGTCATGCCCGATGCCGATCTGGACCAGGTGGTCGCCGACCTGTCGGGCGCGGCCTTCGGCTCGGCGGGGGAGCGGTGCATGGCGCTGCCCGTGGTGGTGCCGGTGGGGGACAAGACGGCGGATGCCTTGCGCGAGAAGCTGATCCCCGCGATCGACGCTTTGCGGGTCGGCGTGTCGACCGATGCGCAGGCGCATTACGGCCCCGTGGTCAACGCCGCGCACAAACGCCGCGTGGAGGACTGGATCCAGACCGGCGTCGACGAGGGCGCGGAACTGGTCGTGGACGGGCGCGGCTTCCAGTTGCAGGGTTATGAGGAAGGCTTCTTCATCGGCCCGTCGCTGTTCGACCGGGTGACGCCCGCCATGCAAAGCTATCGGGAGGAGATCTTCGGCCCCGTCCTGCAAATCGTCCGCGCTCCCGATTTCGAGACGGCGGTCCGCCTGCCGAGCGAGCATCAATATGGCAACGGCGTCGCGATCTTCACCCGCAACGGCCATGCCGCGCGGGAGTTCGCTGCAAGGGTCGAGGTGGGCATGGTCGGCATCAACGTGCCGATCCCGGTGCCGGTGGCCTATCATACGTTCGGCGGCTGGAAGCGTTCGGCCTTTGGTGACGTGAACCAGCACGGCATGGAGGGCGTCCGCTTCTGGACCAAGGTGAAGACGGTGACGCAGCGCTGGCCCGATGGCTCGGCCGATGGCGGGAACGCGTTCGTAATCCCGACCATGGCGTAACAGCACGCCCCTCCCGAAATCGGGAGGGGATGGGGGAGGGCAGGCCACAAGCGATGGTCTCGATGAGACTCCATGCCCTCCCCAAACCCCTCCCGCCTGCGGGAGGGGCTTAAAGAAGCGAGAGATTTCGATGACCCAATTCGACCTGACCGACGAACAGCGCGAAATCCAGGATCTGGCGCGCCGCTTCACGGCCGACCGCATCACCCCCTTCGCGGCCGAGTGGGACGAGAAGCACATCTTCCCCCGCGACACGATCAAGGAAGCGGCGGAACTCGGCTTCGCCGCCATCTATGTCTCGGAGGAATCGGGCGGCATCGCGCTCGGGCGGCTGGAGGCGGCGCTGATCATGGAGGCGATGGCCTATGGCTGTCCCTCCACATCCGCCTTCATCTCGATCCATAACATGGCGTCGTGGATGATCGACCGCTTCGGCGACGCGGACGTGAAGGGCCGCTACCTGCCCGACCTCGTGACCATGGAACGGATGGCGAGCTATTGCCTGACCGAGCCGGGCTCGGGGTCCGACGCGGCCGCGCTCAAGACCCGTGCGGTCCTCGATGGCGACCATTATGTCGTCTCCGGCTCCAAGCAGTTCATCTCGGGCGGCGGCGAGAATGAGGTGTACGTCACCATGGTCCGCACCGGCGAGGAGGGGCCGAAGGGCATTTCCTGCCTGGTGATCGACAAGGACATGCCCGGCGTCTCCTTCGGTGCGAACGAGCGCAAGCTGGGCTGGCACTCGCAGCCGACGCGGCAGGTGATGTTCGATCAGGTTCGCGTTCCGGTCGCCAACCGGCTGGGCGCGGAGGGCGAGGGATTCCGCATCGCGATGATGGGGCTGGACGGCGGGCGGCTGAACATCGGGGCCTGCTCGCTGGGCGGGGCGCAGCGCTGTCTGGATGAGGCGGTCGCTTATGTGAAGGACCGCCGTCAGTTCGGCAAGGCGATCGCCGAATTCCAGAACACCCAGTTCACCCTCGCCGACATGGCGACCGAATTGGAGGCGGCGCGAGCGTTGCTCTACCTTGCCGCCGCCAAGGTGACCGACAATGCGCCCGACAAGACCCGCTTCGCCGCCATGGCGAAAAGGCTCGCGACCGATACCGGATCGTCGGTGGTCGACCGGGCGCTGCAACTCCATGGGGGGTATGGCTATCTGATGGACTATCCCATCGAGCGCTTCTGGCGCGACCTGCGGGTCCATTCGATCCTGGAGGGGACGAACCAGGTGATGCGGATGATCGTTGGGCGCGATTTGTTGAAAGCGTGAATCCGTCGCCCCAGCGCAGGCTGGGGCCTTTCTCCACAGGCGTCGCGTTCTTGAGAGAGATCCCAGCCTCCGCTGGGATGACGGTAGGGAAGAAGAAGGTAAAAGGATCGCATGACCCAGGATCTGATCGTCACCCGCCAAGGCCCGGTCGGGCGGCTGCGGCTCAACCGGCCCAAGGCGATCCATGCGCTGACGCAGGACATGTGCGAGGGCGTGCTCGCCGCGCTGGAGGACTGGCGCGGCGATCTGGGCGTGGAGGCGATCATCATCGACCATGCCGAGGGGCGCGGCTTTTGCGCGGGCGGCGATATCCGCCTGCTGGCGACAAGCGGCGCGGGCGATGGTGAGGCGGCACGGGGCTTCTTCCATGCCGAATACCGGATGAACCACCGTCTGTTCACCTATGCCAAGCCGATCGTCGCCTTCATGGACGGCATCACCATGGGCGGCGGCGTCGGCATTGCCGCGCCCGCCCGCTTCCGCGTCGCCACCGAGAATACCCGCTTCGCCATGCCGGAGACGGGCATCGGCCTGTTCCCCGATGTCGGCGGCGGCCGGTATCTTTCGCGGCTGCCGGGGCGGATGGGCGAGTTTCTGGCGCTGACCGGGCATCGGCTCGATGGCGCGGAGGCGCACGCGCTGGGCCTTGCCAGCCATTATCTTCCATCGTCCATGCTGGAGGAGGCCAAGGTCGCGATCGTCGCCGCGCCGCAAGAGATCGCCGCCACGCTCGACCGGCTCTCCACGCCTGCGCCGACCGCGAAGATCATGGCCCATGCCGCGGAGATCGACCGGCTCTTCGCCGCCGACACGCTGGAGGAGATACTGGCCGCGCTGGAGGCTGACGGCGGCGAATGGGCGACGCAGCAACTGGGGGTCCTTCGCACCAAGTCGCCGCAGGCCTGCAAGGTTTCGCTCCGACTGCTGCGCGAGGGCAGGCTGACCACCGACTTCGCCGAGGAGATGGCTCGCGAATATGGCGTCGCCTCCCATGTCGTGCAGCGGCCCGATTTCGTCGAGGGCGTCCGCGCGCTGATCGTCGACAAGGACAATGCGCCCCGCTGGAACCCGGCGACCCCGGAAGGCGTCACCGACACGATGATCGACCATATCTTCGCCCCCCTCCCCGAGGGGCAGGCCTGGACACCCGACGACCGCTGAGAAGGACGCAGCATGACCGACCATAACACCCTGATCGTCGAGCGCCGCGAGGCGGTGACCCTGGTGACGCTCAACCGGCCCCAGGCGCTGAACGCGCTCAATGCCGAATTGCTGGCCGAATTGCTGGACGTGATGCGCGCCTATGACGCCGATCCGGACCAGCGCTGCGCCGTCATCACCGGCAGTCCCAAGGCATTCGCGGCGGGCGCGGACATCAAGGAAATGCAGGAGATGGACTTCGCCGCCATGTACGGGCGGAATCACTTCTCCGGCTGGGACGAGTTCACCCGTATCCGCAAGCCGATCATCGCGGCGGTGGCGGGCTATGCGCTGGGCGGCGGGTGCGAACTGGCGATGATGTGCGACTTCATCCTCGCCGCCGACACCGCCAGGTTCGGCCAGCCCGAGATCAAGCTGGGCGTGACGCCGGGCATGGGCGGATCGCAGCGGCTCGCCCATGCGGTCGGCAAGGCCAAGGCGATGGAGATGTGCCTGACCGGCCGGATGATGGACGCCGAGGAAGCCGAGCGCGCCGGGCTGGTGGCGCGCATCGTCCCCGCCGCCGATCTGGTCGAGGAAGCGCTCAAGACCGCCGCGACCATCGCGGGGCTCGCCCCGATCGCGGTCCGCGCGAACAAGGAAATGGTCAACGCCGCCTTCGACATGGGGCTGGCCCAGGGCGTGCAGTTCGAGCGGCGGCTGTTCCACGGCCTGTTCGGCTCGGCGGACCAGAAGGAAGGCATGGCGGCATTCGTGGAGAAGCGCAGCCCCAACTGGACAGGGCAGTGAGTCTCACGCCCCTCCCGTAAACGAGTTTCAGGTCGGTCATGCCCCCGGCATGACCTAAACGATGCGGGGCATCGTTTACCTGAAACTGGGATGGGGGAGGGCAGGAAGTCTCACCGAGACCATCGCCTGTGGCCTTGCCCTCCCCCAGCCCCTCCCGCCTGCGGGAGGGGGGAAGAAAAAGAAAACGTAGGAGAGAGCATCATGGCGCGGATCGCCTTTATCGGCCTGGGCAATATGGGCGGCGGGATGGCCGCCAATCTGGCGAAGGCGGGGCATGACGTCCGCGCCTTCGACCTGTCGGCGGACGCGCTGGCGGCGGCGGAAGCGGCAGGGTGCCTGGCCGTCGACAGCGCCGTCGCGGCGATGGAAGGCGTGGAGGCGGTCGTCACCATGCTGCCCGCCGGAACCCATGTCGAGCGCGTCTATGCCGATGCCGTCTTCACCGCCGCGCCGCCCTCCGCGATCCTGATCGACTGCTCGACCATCGACGTCGCCACCGCGCGCCGGGTGGCGGAGGCGGCGCAGGCCAAGGGCATGATGGCGGTCGACGCCCCCGTCTCGGGCGGAATCGCGGCGGCTCGGGCGGGCACGCTCACCTTCATGGTCGGTGGCGCGGAACAGGCCTTCGAGCGCGCCGAACTTTTCCTGTCGGCCATGGGCCAGGCGGTGATCCATGCCGGTGGCAATGGCGCGGGGCAGGCGGCCAAGATCTGCAACAACATGCTGCTCGGCGCGACGATGATCGCCACTTGCGAGGCGTTCGTGCTGGCCGAAAAGCTGGGGCTGGAGGCGCGGACCTTCTACGACATCGCCTCCGTATCCTCGGGGCAGAGCTGGTCGATGACCAAATATTGCCCGGTCCCCGGTGTCGGGCCGGATACGCCCGCCGATCACGACTATCAGGGCGGCTTCGCGGCGGCACTGATGCTGAAGGATCTGAAGCTGGCGATGGAGGCCGCACGCGATGCGGGCGCAACTACGCCGATGGGCGAGCGCGCGGCGGAACTCTATGCGGCGTTCGTGGGCGAGGGCCAGCAACCGGTCGACTTTTCCGGGATCATCCGCACCCTGCGATAACCCAACCCCCGTTCGGCCTGAGCGAAGTCGAAGGCCACGCTATGCCTTCGCCACAAGCCTGTGGCGCAGGGATTCCCTTGGCCTTCGACTTCGCTCAGGCTGAACGGAGGGGGGGATGATGGGAAAAACCCGACCCGCCTTTTCCCGCCCGGCAATGCGGCCTAAAGCCCGGCGGGTGATGGACATAGCCGCTCCCCTCCGCCTGCGCGTCGACCGTGACGCGCTTCGATCCAACTGGCAGGCGCTCGACCGTTGGAGCGGTGCGGCGGCATGCGGTGCGGCGGTGAAGGCCAATGGCTATGGCCTGGGGGCATCGCTGGTCGCCGAGACGCTGGCGGGCGCGGGGTGTCGCGATTTCTTCGTCGCCAACTGGGCCGAGGCGCTGGCGCTGGCCCCGCTGGGGCTGACCGTGTCGGTCCTCCACGGCCTGCGGGCCGAGGACGTGGCGACCGCACGAGCAGGCGTGGCGCGGCCCGTGCTCAACAGCCCCGAACAGGTCGCGCGCTGGCGCGAAAGCGGCGGGGGCCCGTGCGACGTGATGGTCGATACCGGCATCAACCGGCTCGGCGTCTCGGTGGAGGCGGTGCGCGACGGTCTTCTCGACGGGCTGGAGATCGAGACGCTGCTCAGCCATCTGGCCTGCGCGGACGAGGATGTGCCGATGAATGCGCGGCAGCGTAGCGCGTTCGCCAGCCTAAAGGGCCACAGTTCCGCACGGAGAATGAGCCTCGCCAATTCGGCGGGGATCGGGCTGGGCGCCGACTATCATTTCGATCTGACCCGCCCCGGCCTGGCGCTCTATGGCGGCATACCGCGCCCCGACATGGCGGGGCACCTGCGGCAGGTAGGCTTTCCCGAGGCGCAGATTCTGCAACGCCGTCGCGTACCCGCCGGGGAGACGGTGGGCTATAACGCCACCTGGACCGCCCCGGCCGATACCGAGGTGGCGATCCTGAACCTGGGCTATGCCGATGGCTATCGTCGCGCGCTGTCGGGCCTGGGGGCGGCGATGGCGGACGGCAAGACCCTGCCCGTGCTGGGGCGTGTATCGATGGACCTGCTCGCCATCGACGTCACCGCGCGGCCCGATCTGGCGGAGGGCGACTGGCTGGCGATGGATTACGACCTCGCCGCCGCGTCCGTCGCATCGGGCGTGTCGCAATATGAATTGCTGACCGGCCTGGGACAACGTTTCGCGCGGGGGTAAGAAAAAAGGGCCGCCTCTCCAAGAGGCGGCCCCGAGTTGGTGGGTAATCGCTGCGTGTCTTAGAAACGCGCTTCCACGCCCGCATACAGGAAGCGACCGATGTTCGGATAGATCGCGTCGTTGCCCGTGGCGGTGTTGCCGATGCCGGTCAGTTCATAGGGCGGCAGCTGGTTGGTGATGTTGTCCACGCCGAGATAGAGGCGGAACTTCTCCGTCGCGTTCACCCCGATCCGCGCGTCGTGATAGACGATCGGGCTGTAATAGACGAACGGGCGGGCATCCGGGTTGAGCGCCGGGCGACCCTGAGACGCGAAGAAGGTCTCGTAGACCAGCCCCGACACGATCTGCCGACCGACATAGCGCGCGGTATAGCCGAAATCGACCAGGCCGACCTTGCCGTTCAGGTTGAAGCGGGCCTGCCACTTCGGATCGCCCAGCATGCTGTCCTGACGGTCATACCGATCCGGCTCGGCGATATAGACATAGTTCAGGCGGTTGAAGATGTAGCTGACCGTCAGATTGGCGTTCAGCGAGGCGTTTTCGCTGAACCGCTTGGCATATTGCACATCGACGTCCAGCCCGTTGGTCTTCAGCGCGGCGAAGTTGAACGGCTGGTTGATGAAGCTGACGCCGTTGCCGGACCGGTCGAAGATGAACTGCGACTGGTCGATGGTCCGCCCGGTCTGGCCCAGGAAGGTGTTGTTCTGGACCGGGTCGCTCGACTGGCGACGGAAGACCGCCGCGCAGAACGGATTGTCGATGCCGTTGGTGTCGTCATAGCAGCGGTTGACGATCTGCTGGCCGGTCAGGCCCGAGATCACGTTCTTCACCCGGATGTTATAGTAATCAACCTTGAGGGTCAGACCCGGCACCTGTTGGGGCTGATAGACCATGCCCAGGGTGAAGCTGTTACCGACTTCCGGGGTCAGGCCGATATTGCCCTGGTTGATACCCGGAATGGTCGAAGGCGACTGGTTGGTCCAGGGGCGGACCAGCTGGGCGCCCGTCGTCGGGTCGGTGAAGCTGATCGTCGTCGGAATGCCCGCCGCGGCGCAGTTGCGGGCGCGGTTGGGGTTCGACGTGATGTTGTTGCCGGCATTGGTGCCGCCCGGCTGATCGCAGGGATCGTTGATCGTCGCGAAGGTCTGAGCCGCCGAAGCATAGAGGTTGCTCAGATTCGGGGCGCGCACCGAGCGGGAAAAGGTGCCCCGGAAGCGCACGTCGCGGACCGGCGACCAGATCAGGCCGGCATTCCATGCCCAGACCGAACCGGTGGTGCCGCCATAGTCGGACACGCGACCGGCACCCTCGACCGTCAGTTCCTGAAGGAACGGGATGTTGGCCAGCAGGGGCAGGCGGAGTTCGCCGTAAGCTTCCTTGATATTGACGGCGGGCGGATCGAACGTCGCCGCAGGATTCAGGAAGGTCGCGCCCGAAGCGGTGATCGCGTCCTGGCCGGAGAAGGCGTCCTCGCGACGATATTCACCGCCGAACGAGAAATAGACCGGACCGCCCGGCAGCTTGAAGAACGAACCCGTATTGCCCGAGATGAAGGCCGTCGCGTTGATCTGCTCCGCCCATTGATTGCGGGTGGAGGTGTGCATGATGTAGTCGATCGCACGCGGGTCCGCCGCATTCTGGCCGAACAGGTTCAACGGCACGCAGCCCGGCGCGGCGTTGCTGTTGGTGGCGTTGACGGCGCAGATCACCCGGGCACCCTGCGAATTCAGGACATAGTTGGAACCCGCATAACCGGCGGGCGCCAGCACCGCGTTGACCGCGTTGCGATAATTGTCCAGCAGGACGTTGCCGCCGGTGCGATAGAAGTTTTCGGTCCGGCCATAATTGCCGGCCACTTCGTAATACAGGTCGCCCGACGAGGTGATGTCGCCGCGCACGCCGACGACGCCGCGATAGGTGCGGCGGGTGTGGAATTCGGCGCGGGTGCCCAGATCGTTGTTGAAGCGGTTGAGCGTGAAGCTCGTCGCGCCGGGGGCCAGGATCGTCCCCAGCGTCGCGCGCGCGGCGGGCGTCAGGAACGGATTGCTGGTGCTGAACGTGCTGCTCAGCGTGCCGCCGGTGAAGCTGGGCTGGGTCGACTGCTGCGTCGCCTTGACATTGGCGAAGCTGAACTCGACGAAGGGCTTGAACGCGGGCGAGATATCGCCGTTGAGCAGGATGTTGGCCAGGAAGCGGTCCAGGCCGGGCATCAGCATCGCGCCTTCCAGGCCCGATGCGGTCCCGCCGAACAGGACGCCGCCGCCGATCGCGCGATTGTCGACCAGGCCCGTGGTGGACGGCGAATCGCGAAGCAGCGAGCCGTCGGGCTGGAACAGATAGTTATAGGCGATCGGGCTGCCGGTCGGGGAGTTCTGACCGGTGCAGATGGCGGCCCGCTGCGCCGCGTTGGCGGCCGTCGCCGTGCCGGGGCAGGTGGTCACGATCGTGCCGCCGATCGAGCGGTTGCCGAACACACTGCCGCGCGGAACGAACGTCGTGTTGGGGATGCCGTCGAAATTGCGGTTCGGCGCGGTCGTGATCTGCGAATTGATGAAGGCGGGTGTGCCGCCATAGGCACCGAGATAGGGACGCTGGGCGAAGAAGACGGGGTTGCTCTTCGAATATTCCGCCGAAACCGTCAGGTTGAAGCGCCCGTCGGCGAAGTTCGCGCCGGTGATGCCGCTGACCAGATAGGTACCCCGGTCGCCATAGCTGGTGGCGCCGCCCTGTGCGCGAAGGCGGGTGCCCTCGAAGTCGCGCTTCAGCTTGAAGTTGACGACGCCCGAAATGGCGTCCGAGCCATAAACGGCCGACTGACCGCCGGTGACGATATCGACGCCTTCCAACAGGTCGAAGGGGATGGTGTTGATATCGGGCGTATAGGAGCCGGGGACGGCGGTCACGACGCGACGGCCGTTGACCAGCGTCAGCGTGCGCGCCGTACCCAGACCGCGCAGATCGAGCAGGTTGATGCCCGCCGTGCCGATCGACCCGGTCGAATTCGCCTGGCTGAAGGTGCTGCGGAGCTGTGGCAACTGGCTGATCGCGTCACCCAGCGAGATGTCGCCGCGCGTGCCGAGCAATTCCGCCGCGTTGATCGATTCGACCGGGATGGCGGCGTCGAACTTGTTGGTCAGGCGGATACGCGATCCGGTGACGACGACATCGCCGCCGCCCGCGCGATTGCCCGGCGTCGCGGCGTCGGACGTGGTGTCGGCATCCTCTTCCTGAACCTCCGGCGCGGTGGTCGAGGTGGTGCTGGTCTGCGCGAGCGCCGCCACTGGGAAAAGCACCAGGGTGCTGGCGAGCGCGGACGCTCCCAGCAGGGTACGCATCTTCATTCTGTTTTACCCCTTAAGTGCGGATCATTCCGTCCGCTGCCCTCAGGGAAAGAAATTATTCGATCAAAAACAAGGTCATAGCTGCGAGCAGGCGACTATTGTGAATGTCATGTGACATGTATGTGACAGGTTTGTCACTTATGTTCGGAAAGCCGGTAAGTCACGAAATTATCATGAACTTTCCAAGCCAAATACGCACCGCGGCATTTTTGCGGTCGAAGGTGGATTGAGGCGCGTCGGTGCACCCTCCGACACGATGCGGAAAGAGGGGAATCGGATCGACGGAATCGGCGATCCGTGTCGTTACCGAGGGGAAATGAAAAAGGGGGCGTGACGGCTCCGTCACACCCCCTGCATGGGCTTTGGTCGGGAAAAGGTCCGGGTCAGCGCTCGACGCACATGGCGATGCCCATGCCGCCGCCGATGCACAGCGTCGCCAGGCCCTTCTTCGCGTCGCGCTTCTGCATTTCGTAGATCAGCGTGGTCAGAACCCGCGCACCGCTGGCGCCGATCGGGTGGCCCAGCGCGATCGCGCCGCCATTGACGTTCACCTTGTCGGGATCGAAGCCCAGTTCCTTGCCGACCGACAGCGCCTGCGCCGCAAAGGCTTCGTTCGCCTCGATCAGGTCGAGGTCGCCGACGGTCCAGCCCGCCTTTTCCAACGCACGCTTGGTGGCGGGGACCGGGCCGATGCCCATCACCGACGGATCGACGCCTGCCGAGGCCCAGCTCTTGATCGTGGCGAGGATGGGGGTGCCGCGCTTCTCCGCCTCTTCGCGGCTCATCAGGACCAGCGCGGCGGCACCGTCGTTCAGGCCGGAGGCGTTGGCGGCGGTCACCGTGCCGTCCTTCTTGAAGGCCGGGCGGACGCCCGACACGCTTTCGATGGTCGCCCCGGCGCGGATATATTCGTCGTCGGCGACCACCGTCTCGCCCTTGCGGGTCTTGAGGGTGACGGGCGCGATCTCGTCCTTGAAACGGCCTTCGCCCCGCGCCTTTTCGGCCAGATTCTGCGAGCGGACCGCGAACCGGTCCTGGTCTTCGCGGGTCACCTGATATTGCTCGGCGAGATTCTCGGCGGTGATGCCCATGTGATAGCCCGCAAAGGCGTCGGTCAGGCCGTCATTCACCATGGTGTCGACCATGGTCAGCGGACCCATCTTGGTGCCGCCGCGCATCGTCTGGGCATGGGGCGACAGCGACATGGACTCCTGCCCGCCCGCGACCACGATGGTCGCATCGCCATTGGCGATCGCCTGAAGGCCCAGCGCCACCGCGCGCAGGCCCGATCCGCAGACCTGGTTGACGCCATAAGCGGGGACTTCCTTGGGGATGCCCGCCGCCATCGACGCCTGACGCGCGGGGTTCTGCCCCTGCGCGGCGGTCAGCACCTGGCCGAGGATCACCTCGGACACCTCTTCGCCTTTCACGCCCGCCTGTTCGAGCGCGGCGGTGATCGCGATCCGGCCCAGTTCATGCGCGGGGGTGGCGGCGAATGCGCCCAGGAAGCTGCCCACGGGGGTGCGCTTGGCGGCGGTAATGACGATCTCGGTCATGAAGGCTCCTCTCGACTTTCTCTCTATCTAGGCGCGGGCAGCGCGGCGATCCAGTCGGCCAATGGCTGCCATAGCTGTTCTTCCGCGCGTCCCCCGACGACCATGCCGACATGGCCCGTACCGCCCGCCCGCCGGTCGGCCAGCCCGATCGCGGTGGCGGCGGGGACGATCCGGTCGGCGGTGGCGACGAATTCGACGCTAGGGGCGTCGCATTGCGATGGTGTGACGATATCGCCCGCCACGCGCCATTGTCCCTGGCCGGGACGATCCAGCGCGATCAATTCCTCGAACAATTCGCGCCCAAAGGCATGGGGCAGGGGGGCGCCCTGATTGGCCCAGTCCTCCAGCCGGATGAAGCGGCGCGCCGCCTCGCTGCGCGGATCGAGATCGGCGAAACCGGCATATTTGGCGATGGTCCGCGCCGGATCGAGTTGCCAGAAGCCCGCCTGCAACGCCTCCATGGGAACGAGGCCCAGAGCCTCGGAGGTCGGCTTGATCGCGGCCCATATCGCGGTCATCGCGGCGCGTGCCTCCTCGCCATAGCCGGTGAAATGCCAGGGCGCGGCTATGGTGGCGAATCCCGCCACCTTGCTCCGCGCCGCCGCCGCCATGGCGAGCGTGCCCCCCAGGCAATAGCCGACCAGCACCGGCGGCTCGGGGAAGGTGGCGATCAGCGGCAGAAGGAAACGCTCGACATGGCCTGCCACGTCCATGTCGCGATCCTTCGCGCCGGGCGTGCCCCAGTCGATCAGCCAGGGGTGGAAGCCCCGTCCGCGAAGCCAGCGGATCAGCGAGCGGTCGCGAGACAGGTCGAGGATCGATGGCGGGTTGATCAGCGAGGGCACGAACAGGACGGGGCGACCTTCTCCTCCCGCATCCCGCAATTTCACCCGCCCGCGCCGTCGCCGCACCGGCAGGGCGCGCATCGAGCGCTCGCGCTTCGCCGCCTGGAATCGCCGCAAGCCCTCCATGGCGCGTTGCACCAATTCCGGATTCGCCGTGGCCTCGCTGCGCAACATCGCCAGGAACAGGGGCAGAGGGCGCGGTCCGTGTTGCGATGCGAAATCCATGGCGTTAGGCTGCACCAAAATCATGACAGGAAAGGCGGGGGTCGATGAAGAAGCAGGCGGCGGACGGCATCGTGATCGTCAAGAAATACGCGAACCGGCGGCTCTACAACACCGAAACCTCCTCCTACATCACGCTCGACCATCTCGCGGCGATGATCCGGGCGGGGCGCGACTTCAAGGTGGTCGATGCCAAGACCGACGAAGACATCACCCATAATGTCCTCACGCAAATCATCATGGAAGAGGAAAGCCGCGGTGAGACGATGCTGCCGGTCAATTTCCTGCGCCAGTTGATCTCGATGTACGGCGACTCGATGCAGGCGATGGTGCCCGGCTATCTGGAGGCGTCGATGGACAGCTTCCGCCGGAACCAGGAACAGTTCAAGTCGGCGGTCGAGGGGGCCTTCGCCAACACGCCCTTCGCCGATCTCGCCAAGCGCAACCTGGCGATGTTCGAGGCGGCGACCCAGGGGTTCAAGCCCGGTGCGGCGGGGCCGGCTCCCGCTGCGGCTCCTGCGGCGGGCAAGGATGCGGAGATGGCCGCGCTGAAGGCCGAACTCGCGGCGCTCAAGGACAAGATCGAGAAGCTGGGCGAGTAATCGATCCTCCCCGGCACGGGGAGGGGGACCGTCGCGAAGCGGCGGTGGAGGGGGCTTGCCGCGAGGAAGGTCCTGTGTGGAAGCCCCCCTCCGTCAGGGCTTGCGCCCTGCCACCTCCCCGTGCCGGGGAGGATCGTGAGCCGCAATGGTCGAGCGCGGCCTCCGACTTCGCTCAGGCCGAACGGCCGCAACAGGTCTCCATTGAACCCGCCGCCCCCCACCTCCATATCGCCGCGCATGAGCGGGAATGAACACGCCATGCCGACCTGGCATGGCACGACGATTTGCTCGGTCCGTCGCGGCGGCCGGGTGGTGGTGGCCGGGGACGGTCAGGTTTCGATGGGCCAGACGGTCATGAAGCCCAATGCGCGCAAAGTCCGGCGGCTGGGCGACGGCTCGGTCATCGGCGGCTTTGCGGGCGCGACGGCGGATGCCTTCACCCTGTTCGAGCGGCTGGAGGCCAAGCTGGAGCGGCATAACGGCCAGTTGCTGCGCGCGGCGGTCGAACTCGCCAAGGACTGGCGGACCGACAAGTTCCTCCGCAACCTGGAGGCGATGATGATCGTCGCCGACAAGGACGTGACGCTGATCCTGACCGGAAACGGCGACGTGCTGGAGCCGGAGAACGGCATTTGTGCGATCGGCTCGGGCGGCAATTACGCGCTCGCGGCGGCGCGGGCACTGGTCGATTACGAACAGGATGCCGAGACGATCGCGCGCAAGGCGATGGCGATCGCCGCCGATGTCTGTGTCTACACCAATGATCGCGTCACGCTCGAAGCCATCGACGGCGCGCAGTAACTTCCCAGAAATCCGAAAGCTCCCATGAACGACCAGCTGACCCCGAAGGCGATCGTCGCCGCGCTTGACGCGCATATCATCGGCCAGGCCGACGCCAAGCGCGCCGTGGCCGTCGCGATGCGCAACCGCTGGCGTCGCCAGCGGCTGGGCGCGGATTTGCGCGACGAGGTGACGCCTAAGAACATCCTGATGATCGGCCCCACCGGTTGCGGCAAGACCGAGATCAGCCGCCGTCTGGCCAAGCTGGCCGATGCGCCCTTCGTCAAGGTGGAGGCGACCAAGTTCACCGAGGTCGGCTATGTCGGCCGCGATGTCGAGCAGATCGCGCGCGACCTGGTCGAAGAGGCGATCCGGCTGGAGAAGGAACGTCGCCGCGTCGCGGTGAAGGACAAGGCGGAAGAGGCGGCGATGAACCGCCTGCTCGATGCGCTTGTCGGCAAGGATTCGAGCCAGGCGACGCGCGAGGCGTTCCGCCAGCGCTTCCGCGACGGCCATCTCGATCAGACCGAGATCGAGATCGAACTGGAACAGGCCCCGGCCATGCCGTTCGAGATTCCCGGCGCCGCGCCGCAGATGATCAACCTGTCGGAAATGATGGGCAAGGCGTTCGGCGGCGGCCAGCCGCTCAAGCGCCGCAAGCTGACCGTCTCCGCCGCCTGGACCAAGCTGGTCGAGGAAGAGGCGGACAAGCGGCTCGACCAGGACGAGGTCAGCCGCGCGGCGCTGGCCGATGCCGAGGCGAATGGGATCGTCTTCCTCGACGAGATCGACAAGATCGCGGTGTCGGACGTGCGCGGCGGCTCGGTCAGCCGAGAGGGTGTGCAGCGCGACCTGTTGCCGCTGATCGAGGGCACGACCGTTTCGACCAAATACGGCCCGATGAAGACCGACCATATCCTGTTCATCGCATCCGGCGCCTTCCATGTCGCCAAACCGTCAGACCTGTTGCCCGAGCTTCAGGGGCGTCTGCCGATCCGGGTCGAATTGAAGGCCCTGACCGAGGCGGATTTCGTCGCCATCCTGTCCGACACCAAGGCGTCGTTGCCCGCCCAGTATAAGGCGCTGATCGGCACCGAGGGGGTGGAGATTTCCTTCACCGAGGACGGCATCGCCGCCATCGCCCGCATCGCCGCCGAGGTGAACGGGCAGGTCGAGAATATCGGCGCGCGGCGGCTCCAGACGGTGATGGAGAAGCTGTTGGAAGAGATCAGCTTCGAGGCGGAGGATCGCCAGGGCACGACGCTGACCGTGGATGCGGCCTATGTGGACAAGCAATTGTCGGCGGTGGCGCGGAATACGGATTTGAGCCGGTTCGTCTTGTGATCGGGGTGGGGCTCGGTGAGACACCGGGCCCTCCCCCATCCCCTCCCGCCTGCGGGAGGGGCGTGCCCCGTTCGAGGCGGCGGAATTGAAGCGTAACCGTTGGTCCTTGCCGCTCCCCTCCCGCGGGCGGGAGGGGATGGGGGAGGGAAGGCCCCAAGCCACGCGGCTTGAGACACCCCCCTATTTCCTCCCCCGCTCATAGGGCACGAACCCGTCGAAGAAACACCATTGCGACGGAATCGACATCCCCTGTTGCAGCACCTGGAACCGGTCGTTGCGACAGATCTGCGATCCCCAGCGCTCGACGATCAGCGTGTTGAAGGGGCGCAAGCCCGGGCACTGGCCGCGAACCTTGGCCTTCCACATGCGCTTTCCGCCCGGATTGATGACGATGCTATTGTCGTCATAGATGGACGGTCCCGACATGGTGACGCTGGTGTCGACGCATTGCGCGGGCGGTCCGGCGGTCCGTCCGGCAAAGGGGTCCGACCTGGCCGCCGTCAGGCCGAGCGCCAGTACCGCGACGGTGGCGAAACGCGCGCGCATCACCGCTCCTTTCGATAGGGGACGAACGCCCCGAAGCTGCAACTGCCGGTGAAGAAGCCCGAGGTACGGTCCACCGTCTGGGCGATGTCACCCGAGCAGAGTTGTCCCGTGGTCGTCCGCGTGACGAGGATGTCGTTGCGTGACCGCTGCCCGATCCCCTCGCAACCGCCCGCCGTCTGGCTGACGAATTTCAGGCGCGGGCTGATCGTATAGACGATGGTCGGGCCATAGGCGTTGACCTGGCGCGTGGTATATTGGCCGATGCATTGGGTCGGCTTGCCCGGCGTCAGGCCGCGCAAGGCGGCGGTGAGATCGGCCCGGTTGGTCGCGGCGGCCTGTTCGATCCGCGCCTGTTGCGCCGGGGTGGGCGTGCATCCGGCGATCGCCGCGGCCATGGTCGTCAGGGGGAGCAGGGTTCGGAAACGCATCTTTCAGCCTCCATCACAAAAACCCCCGTAGCAATGACTTAACCCTTGAACGCGTCCTTGGCTGCACGCCGCTCCGCCAGTTCGGCCGCATCGACCGAACGGAGGAAGGGGTTGGTCGCCCGTTCCAGCGCGATGGTCGTCGGAATGGTCGGCTCGCCCTGTTCGCGCATCGCCGTCACCTCGACCAGCCGGTCGGCGATGGCGCCGTTGTCGGGTTCCGCCACCGCCGCGAACCGGGCGTTGGACAGCGTATATTCGTGGCCGCAATAGACTCGCGTGTCGCCGGGCAGCGCGGCGAAGCGGCGCATATTGGCATGCATCTGCTCCGCCGTCCCCTCGAACAGCCGACCGCAGCCCATGGCGAATAGCGTGTCGCCGGTGAAGATCACCGCCCGGTCGTCGAAGTGAAAGGCGATATGCCCCGCCGTATGTCCCGGCACCGACCAGATGGTCGCGCGCGCGTCGCCGATGGCGATGTCGTCTCCCTCGGCCAGCAGCGTGTCGAGCCCGGCGATCTTCGCCGCCTCCGCCGCCGGGCCCGCCACCCGCGCGCCCTGCGCCTGCAACGCCTGCGCACCGCCGACATGATCGGGGTGCCAATGGGTCAGCCAGACCTGCTCGATGGTCCAGCCGCGCGCCGACGCGGCGGCGGCGACCGGCGCGGCCTCGCCCGGATCGAGCGCGACGGTGTGGCCCGCATCGTGGATCAGCCAGGCGTAATTGTCGCTGAGGACCGGGACTCGGACGATTTCCATGGAAGCTCTCTTACCAGCTTCCGACGTTCGGCATCGAGGCCCAAGGTTCGGCGGAGGGCAGGGCACCGTCCTGCAACAATTCGATCGAGATGCCGTCGGGCGTCTTGACGAAGGCCATATGCCCGTCGCGCGGCGGCCGGTTGATCGTCACGCCCGCGTCCATCAGGCGCTGGCACGTCTCGTAGATATTGTCGACGCGGTAGGCGAGATGGCCGAAATTCCGGCCGCCGGTATAGATTTCCGGGTCCCAATTATGGGTCAACTCGACCTCGGCACGGCCCTCGTCCCCCGGCGCAGCCAGGAAGATCAGCGAGAAGCGCCCCGCCTCGTTATCGATGCGGCGCACCTCCTTCAGGCCCAGCAGTTCGAAGAAGCGGATGCTGGCGTCGAGGTCGCTGACGCGGATCATGGTGTGAAGATAGCGCATGGAAGCTCCTGCCTGTGACGCGATGGTCATTCTAATCCGTCGGGGGCCGGGCGGCTTTGACGTGCGATAAGGATCAGCGTGACGGGAATTGCGACAGCGCCTTGGCGGTTTCGGCGCGGATCGGGCTGTCCGGCGGGGCGAGCCGGGCGGCCTCGCTCCACGCCTTGCGCGCGGTCGCTTCGTCCCCAGCGGTGGCGGCGATATTGCCCGCCTCCAACTGGACATTGGGGTCGTCGGCGGAGCGGGCCAGCGCCTGGGCGATGTCCTTCTGCGCGCGCGGCAGATCCTTCATCCGCCGCGCCAGCGTCGCCGACAACAGCCAGGCGAGCGGATCGGCGGGGGCGTTGACCAGCGCGGCGTCCAGATCGACCCGCGCCGCCACGGGCTGTCCCGCTGCGACCAGCGCCCGCGCACGGTCGAGCTGTGCCTCACCCCGCGCGAAGCCGGCCAGGTCGCCCGAGGCGAGCGCCGCATCCAGCGCGGCGCGGGCCTTCGCTGCATCGCCCGCCGCCAGAAAGGCGTTGCCCGCCTGCGACCAGTAATTGGCGGCGCGTATGTCATGCGCGGTTTCGGCGGCGCGCGCCGCCTGTTCGAAGGCGCTGGCCGCCGCCGCCCATTGCCGCTCGGTCGTGTAGGCGAGACCCAGGCATTGCTGCGCGAAATAGCCGCCGCCCGCCAGCGTCCAACTGCTCGCCTCCATCCGCGCGGCGGCAGGGCTCCGCTCGGCCATGACGACGCAGTGCTGATAGCGCGCCTCGCGCGGGTCGGCGGGCAGCGCGGCGGATGGCGGCGGCGGTGTCTTGGCGGCGGGCTTGGGGGACGCCTGAACGGCGGCGGCGAGTGCGAGGGGGAACAGGATCATAGCGGGCTCGACACTTCTTCGACGGCGCGGATCAGCAGCGCGATGTCGCCGTCGCGCGACAGGCGGTGGTCGCCATCCTTGATCAACAGAGTCTGCACATCGGCTGAACGGAAAAGCTGCGCCAGATGGGTGGTGCGGTGCCACGGCACATCGGGGTCGGCCATGCCCTGGAGCAGCCGGACCGGTCCGTCGAAGGCGATCGGGCCGAAGGTCAGGCGGTTGGCCTCCCCCGACGACCAGAAACGGCGGGTATAGACGGTGGGGGCGGGGCCATAGGGATTGGGACGTTCCAGTCGACCGCTCTGGAGCAGCGTCATCTTCTCCTCAGTCGAAAAGCCCCAGTCGGTGAAGTCGGGCGCGGGCGCGATCCCGACCAGCGCCTTGACCTGGTCGGGCCGCGCCTTGGCGCCGAGCAGCATCAGCCAGCCGCCCATCGACGATCCGACCAGCACGGCGGGGCCCTTCACCACATCGTCGAGCATGGCGAGGACATCGTCGCGCCAGTCGGCCAGCGCCTGATCCTCGAACGCCCCCTCCGACTGGCCGCACCCGCCATAATCGAAGCGCAGGAACGCGCGGCCCTGTGCGCGTGCCCATGCCTCCAGCGCCAATGCCTTCGACCCCTGCATGTCCGAGGCATAGCCGGGCAGGAAGACGATCGCGGGGCCGGTGCCCTCGGTCCAGTGATAGGCGAGGTTGGGGCGAGGCGCGGTGGCGGTGTCGGTCATGCGGAGGATTTAGGGTCTGGGCGGGACGATGGAAAGCGCCACTCCTAACCTCCGTTCAGCCTGAGCGAAGTCGAAGGCCACGGGAGTCGCGTCGCCAAAGGGGGATCCGGGCGAAGATTCGGGGCGTGGCCTTCGACTTGGCTCAGGCCGAACGGACGGTGGGGGTGGAACAGGGTGTGGGGATCATTCCTCCCCAAGCTTGCTTGGGGAGGGGGACCGCTCGCGCCAGCGAGTGGTGGAGGGGCGTTCCCCCTCAGATCACATATTCCACGCTCTTCATCTGCGCCTGCGCCGCCTGAACCTTGCGCCGCTTGGCGACCATCTCGGCGTGGAGCCGCGCCACCGTATCGCTGCCGGTCGTGGTGCACAGCCCCGGCACCACCGCATGGACGATCGCGCCCAGTCCGCCGATGATCATGATCCCACCGAACCGCGCGGCGACGCCGAAATGCTGGACATAGCTTTCGCCGACGCTGTCGGGATGATCGGTAAACAGGCGACGGAACATGGTCTGCGATCTCCTATGGCCGTTCGCATCGATCCTATCATGACGATGGGGATTGGCCAAATCAGCCTCGCGACGGGCTGACGAAAATCTCCTCGATCGGGCGTTCGAACAACTCGGCGATCTTGAAGGCGAGGGGCAGCGAAGGGTCGTAGCGGCCCGTCTCGATCGCGTTGACGCTCTGGCGGCTGACCTCCAACCGCTCGGCAAGGTCCTGCTGGCTCCAGCCGCGCTCGGCGCGCAAGGTGCGAAGATGGTTGTTCATTCCGTGCGGCCCTCGACGAACCGGTTGACGCACGCGCCCACGCCCAGTCCCCCGAACCACAGGATCGGCCAGGCATAGCCGACGAGATGCGGGAGCAGATCGGACCCTTCCAGAAAGCCCCACAGTGTCGCTCCCGTCATCGAAAGGCCGGTGGCGATCAGCGACTGCCGGACCAGCAGCATCCGCAGATACTCGTCCCGCTCCTCGGTCATGTACAGGCCGATCGCGACGAAGAAACCGATGACCGGCAAGGCGGGCAACACCCCGATAAGATAGGCCGCCGCACCGCCAACCATATGGCGGTTCAGCAGATATACCGCCGAGAATAGCAGGGCCGCATAGAGGATCGCGAGCAGGATGACCCGACGCTGATAACGACGTGTTGCGGACGACAAAGCCATGACGAACCTCCTTCGAATGTGAAGGATACTTTACATGAAAAGCTCGCTTTACGTCAAGCGTCCTTTACGTGGCGGCGAGTTGCCCCACCATGTCCTGCGCCAGCAGGCTGAGCGTATCGTCGCGCGCGCCCATCACCACGATGCGGTCGCCCGCCCGCGCCTCGGCGACCAGCGCCTCCGCTGCCGCCGCACGGTCGGCGATGTGGCGGGCGTCGACTCCGCGATCGCGCAGGTCCGCGATGAGGTCCGCGCTGGTCACCTCGCGCGCGACGGTCCCGCCGAAATAGGCGGGGTCGGGCATCGCCAGCACGTCGCCGGGCTTCATTCGCGCGGCGATGCTGTCGACCAGTTCGCGGCGCATGACCTTCAACGGGCCATAGCCATGTGGCTGGAACAGGATCAGCAAGCGTCCCGGAAAGGCGTGGAGCGTGTCGAGCGTCGCGGCGATCTTGTCGGGGTTGTGGCCGAAATCGTCGATCACGGTCACGCCCTTTGCCTCGCCGACCTTCTCGAACCGGCGTTTCAGGCCGGTGAAGCGCTCGACCGCGCGGATCGCGTCGACCAACGGCACGCCCGCCGCCATGCTGGCGCCGATGGCGGCCAGCGCGTTGGAGACATTGTGGCGGCCCGGCACCGACAGGCGGACCCGATAGCCCGCGCCGCCGGTCACCAGGTCGAACCGGATCGCGAAGGGCTCGGGCTTCAGCGCTTCGGCGACCAGATCGGCCGCCCCCCCGACCGCGAAGGTCGTCAGGTTGGGCAGGTCCGCCAGCAACGCCGCCGTCTCGGCATCGCCGGCATTGGCGACGACGTGGCGCGCGCGCTTGGCGAATCCGCCGAACAGGGTGCGCAATTCCTCCAGCGACTTATGGTCCAGGCTGACATTGTTCAGCACCGCGATGGCTGGGTCATAGAGCGCGATCGAACCGTCGCTTTCGTCCACCTCGCTGACGAACGCCTCGCCGCCGCCGACGAGCGCGCTGGCGAAGGGGCTGTCGGGCGAGACGAAGTCCTTCATCACCGCGCCGTTCATCGCGGTCGGATCGCGGCCGGTTTCATGCAGGATGAAGGCGATCATGCCGGTGACGGTCGACTTGCCACTGGTCCCCGCCACGCCGATCGGCAGGCGGCTGTCGTTGAACAGGGTGGCCAGCATCTGGGCGCGGGTGGCGCGGGGGCAGCCCAGCCGGTTGGCGACGACGATGTCGGGCACCGTCTCTTCCACCGCCGCCGAGGCGATGACCAGCTGATCGGGCGAGGTCACCCCCGATCCGTCCTGGGGGAACAGCGCGATCCCGGCGGCGCGCAGCGCATCGAACTTGGCCGCGACCCGCCCCTGGTCGAGTCCCCTGTCGGAGCCCGCCACCGTCCATCCACGCGCGCGCAGGATCATGGCGAGGGGCATCATCCCCGATCCGCCGATGCCCACCAGAAAACAGGAATTGCCGTTGGTCATGGCGCCACGCTATCGGCGAGTTGGTGGTGCAGGGCAATGCCCGGCCGGATGGGCAGCCCCAAATCGGCAGTGAAGGGACGCGCTGAAATGAAGATCGGAATCCTCGCCCCGGCCAGCATCGGCAACCCCGCCGCCGAAGCGCCGGTCGGCGCCTTCGCCGCCATCGCCTATCCAGAGGTCGACCTGATCTTTCACCCGCAATGCTATGAGCAGGACGGGCATTTCGCGGGGTCCGACGAACGCCGCGCCTCGGCCTTCCTGGAATTCGCCAACGATCCCGGGATCGATGCGATCTGGTTCCTGCGGGGCGGCTATGGATCGAACCGCATCCTGTCGCGGGTCATGCCGAACCTCAACGCGGCGGCGGGGTACAAGACCTATATCGGCTATTCCGATCTCGGCTTCGTGCTGGCCGCGCTCTACGCCCGGCGGATCGGGCGGCCGGTGCACGGGCCGATGGCGAGCGATATCCGGCGCCAGCAGGGCGACGTCACGGTGGCGCGCTCGCTCGGCTGGCTGGTCAGCGGCGACCGGCAGGGGCTGGAGCCCGGACTCGACGGACGTCCGGCGGCGGCGTTCAACCTGTCGATCCTGCACGCGCTGATCGGCACGCCCTGGCTGCCCGACCTGACCGACCATGTCCTGATCATCGAGGAGGTGTCGGAGCATCTCTATGCGGTCGACCGGATGCTGTTCACCATGGCCAACGCCACCCAGTTGAAGGGCGTGGCGGGCGTAAGGCTGGGCGCGGTCAGCAATGTCCAGCCCAACGAACCAGAATGGGGCGAGACGCTGGAATATATGATCCAGCGCTGGTGCGGCGAGATGGGCGTGCCCTATCTGGGACGCGCGCGGATCGGGCATATCCAGGACAATCATGTGGTGCCGTTCGGGATCGTGTGAGGACGAGGGGGGAGACTATGCGAGCTATGCTGTTCGGAATGATGCTCGGGATGGCCGCGACGGCGGGAGCGCAAGTGCCGTCGCGACCGCAGATCATGGTATCGGCAACGGGTGTCGTACAAGCCCCGCCCGGCCGGGTCACGATCGGCTTCACGGTGGCTGGAGAAGGCAAGACCTCCGATGAGGCCGCCGCCAAGGTTCGCGATGATGCGAAGGCGATCAGTTCAGGTGTCTCGGGTCATCTGAAGGGGAAGATGCGCTGGCAGGCGTCGCGATTTTCCATTCGACCGGTTCGCCCCGCCCGGTGTGAACCGGGTGCTTCCGATTTCCCCGTTATCGCGAAACCCGCTGCCGGTTCATGTGCGATCCAGGGCTATGCGGCGACGATGCCCGTCACGATCGAAACCCCACAGGTCGATGAGGCCGGGAGCGTGGTGAGCCTGATCGGTCGGCTCGGCGGTCAAGATGTCAGCGTCGGCGAGTTCGGGCTCAGCGATCCCCAGGGTGCGCGACGACAGGCTCTTCGCGCCGCGCTGGTCAATGCCGGCGAGCAGGCGCGGTTGATTGCCGAAGGTTCTGGCGCGAAGCTGGGGCCGCTGTTGCGCGTGCAGGATTCGGATTATCTGAGCGACGACAGGGATATGATGCTGGACAAGGGGTTCGCGACTCCTGCCCCGCCGATGACGGTCGTCATGCCACCGCCCGTTGCCATCGTCCTCACGCCCGAGCCGATCCAGACGCGCGTGACATTGATGGTATCCTACGCAATCGATCAATGATCGCACCCGGGGTGCGTGATGTCGCTCGACATTGCGCGTCCCTGGGGGCGCTTGAAGCGGTATCTTCTCTGATACGGATAATGATGTGGGTGAAGTGACGCGGCATTCCTGCCGCTTCGCTCCATAAACCAGATCATTTCTAGGCGTTTATGCAGAATAATATTGTTCGCGTGCTTTCCGAAACTTGAAGGGCCGTACCATCGTCTGTCGCCGGGGGCGCACATAGGAGAGCCATCATGGCAGACAGCAATGGCGGCGGTGGCCGCGAGAACAATCCGGGCAACTTCGCCAATGACCGCGAAAAGGCTTCCGAAGCCGGGCGCAAGGGTGGCCAGGAAAGCGGCGGCAATTTCAAGAACGATCCCGAACGCGCGGCGGAAGCCGGTTCCAAGGGCGGTCAGGCCAGCCATAGCGGCGGTCGCTGACCGACAGGGGCGGCGGCGGTAACGGACCGGCGCCGCCCTTTTCTTTCGGCACGGCAGCTTGCGTTAACCATTTGCGCCTAGGGCAAGTGGATGGAAATGCGTAAAATCTGTACCGGATGCCGCGATGGTGTCGATTTCGATATCCCGTTCGCGATGGCGTTTCAGCCGATCGTGGATACGACCACCGGTCTGCCCTTCGCCTATGAGGCGCTGATCCGGGGGCTGGAGGGAGAGGGCGCGTACAGCGTCCTGTCGCAGGTGACCGAGGCCAATCGCTATTCCTTCGATCAGGCGTGCCGGGTCAAGGCGATCGAGACCGCGATGGCGGCGGGGATCATGGGGGGTGACGCGCGGCTGTCGATCAACTTCCTGCCCAATGCGGTCTATTCGCCGATGGCCTGTATCCAGTTGACCCTGCGCACCGCCCAGGCCCAGGGCCTGCCGGTCGAGCGGCTGATCTTCGAGTTCACCGAGAATGAGCAGATGGGCTCGCCCGAGCATGTCGCCGGGATCATCGACACCTATAAGCAGATCGGCTTCTCCGTCGCGATCGACGATTTCGGTTCGGGCCATTCGGGGCTGGACCGGTTCGTTCGCTTCCACCCCGACGAGGTCAAGCTCGACATGGAACTGGTCCGCGACATCGACACCGATCCTCGCCGCCGTGCCATCGTCCGCGCCATGGTGGGCATGTGCGCGGAACTCGACACGCTGCTGATCGCGGAGGGGATCGAAACCGCCGCCGAGGCCGCGACCCTGAACGAACTGGGCGTGCGCTATCATCAGGGTTACTGGTATGCCCGTCCCGCGCTGGGGACGCTGCCGAGGGTGCAGGGGCGCGCCTGAGCCACCCCATATACGCCGCGCGGATTCTTCCCTATAGAGCCCCGCGCGTCCGGTTCCGCGGGCGCATCACCCTATAGCTATCGAAGAGAGTATCCATGTCCGCGATGTTCCGTATCACGCTGCCCGACGGTTCCGTCCGTGAGGTCGCGCCCGGAACTACTCCCGCGGACATCGCCGCCGCGATCGGACCGGGCTTGGCCAAGGCTGCGATCGCCGCGCGCGTCGATGGCGAGTTGCGCGACATCATGCGCCCGTTCGAGGGCGACTCCGCGCTCGCGCTGGTGACGGCGAAGGACGAGGCCGACGCGCTCGAACTCGCGCGCCACGATTATGCGCATGTCCTGGCCGAGGCGGTGCAGAAACTGTTTCCCGGCACGCAGATCACCTTCGGCCCGTCGACCGATGACGGCTTCTATTACGACTTCGCGCCCAAGGACCGGCCCTTCACCGAAGAGGACCTGCCCGCGATCGAGGCCGAGATGCGCAAGATCATCGCGCGCGACGAGCCGCTGATCCGCGAGGTCTGGACCCGCGAGCAACTGATCGAGCGCTGGAAGCAGCAGGGCGAGACGTTCAAGGCCGAGTGGGCCGCCGAACTGCCCGACGATGAGGAACTAACCGTCTATCGCGCCGGCAAGGGCGAGGATGCCTGGCTCGACATGTGCCGGGGGCCGCATCTGGCCTCGACCGGCAAGCTCGATCCCAATGCCTTCAAGCTGACCCGCGTGTCGGGCGCGTACTGGCGCGGCGACCAGAACAACGCGATGCTCAGCCGCATCTACGGCACCGGCTGGCTGAACAAGAAACAGCTCGCCGAGCATCTGACCCGGTTGGAGGAAGCCGCCAAGCGCGACCATCGCAAGCTGGGCAACGAGATGGACCTGTTCCACCTCCAGCAGGAAGCGCATGGCTCGGTCTTCTGGCATCCCAAGGGCTATCGCATCTGGCGCGAGCTGGAAGCCTATATGCGCCGCGCGATCGACGGCACCGGCTATCGCGAGGTGAAGACCCCGCAGGTGATGGACGCGCGCCAGTGGGAGCAGTCCGGGCACTGGGGCAAGTATCGCGAGAATATGTTCGTCATCCCCGACGAGGTGCCGAACACCGAGGACGAAGGCCCGCTGGTGTCGGACGATGCGCAGTGGATGGCGCTGAAGCCGATGAACTGCCCGGCGCACGTCCTGATCTTCCGCCAGGGGATCAAGTCGTACCGCGACCTGCCGCTGCGCCTCTATGAGAATGGCTGCTGCCACCGCAACGAGCCGCATGGTGCGCTGCACGGCCTGATGCGTGTGCGCCAGTTCACCCAGGACGACGCGCATATCTTCTGCCGCGAGGACCAGATCGTCGAGGAAGTCCGCGCCTTTTGCGAACTGGCGGACCGGATCTACAAGGATTTCGGCTTCACCTATTCGATCAAGCTGGCGCTGCGCCCCGAAAAGCGCTTCGGCACCGAAGAGATGTGGGACATGGCGGAAACCGAGCTGCGCGACGCGGTCGTGCGGGCGGGGCTGGCGACCGAGCAATATGGTTGGGAAGAGCTGCCGGGCGAGGGGGCTTTCTATGCGCCCAAGCTGGAATGGCATCTGACCGATGCGATCGGTCGCACCTGGCAGGTCGGCACCATCCAGTCGGACCGCGTTCTCCCCGAGCGACTCGATGCGTCGTACATCGGCGAGGATGGCGAACGGCATCGCCCGATCATGCTCCACCGCGCGATCTTCGGCTCGTACGAGCGGTTCATCGGCATCCTGATCGAGCATTATGCGGGCCGCTTCCCCGTCTGGCTCGCACCCGTGCAGGCGGTGGTCGCGACGATCGTGTCGGACGCGGACGGCTATGCGGAAGAGGCGGCGGCGAAGCTGGCGGCGGCGGGCATCCGGGTCGAAACCGATCTGCGCAACGAGAAGATCAACTACAAGGTGCGCGAACACTCGGTCGCCAAGGTGCCGGTGCTGCTGGTCGTCGGCAAGCGCGAGGCGGAGGAAGGCAAGGTCGCCGTCCGCCGTCTGGGCAGCCAGGCGCAGGAGGTGATGACGCTGGACGAGGCCATCGCGATGCTGCGCGAGGAAGCGACTCCGCCCGATCTGCGCGGCTGAACCACCGAATATCGAATCGAAGGGCGAGGCGTTTGTCTCGCCCTTTCAAATTGACGCCCGATCGCTTATATTGCGAGGGTAATTGCCACAGGAGAAATACCCATACGTCCTCCCATGATGCGCCGTCCGATGCAGGCGCCGCCGATGAACGGTCCCCGATTCAACGAGTGGATCCAAAGCCCCAAGGTTCGCGTCATCGACCATGAGGGCGAGAATCTCGGCGTGATGTACACGCGCGAAGCGATGGCCCAGGCCCAGGAACTGGGACTCGACCTGGTCGAGGTGTCGCCCAACGCCGATCCGCCCGTCGCCAAGTTCCTCGACGTCGGCAAGTATAAGTACGAGGCGCAAAAAAAGGCGAACCTCGCCCGCAAGTCGCAGAAGACGCAGGAGATCAAGGAGATCAAGATGCGTCCGAACATCGACGACCATGATTACGACACCAAGATGAAGAAGGTGGTCGAATTCATCGGCGAGGGCGACAAGGTGAAGGTCACCATGCGCTTCCGCGGTCGCGAGCTGAGCCATGGCCAGCTCGGCATGAACGTGCTCCAGCGCGTGGCGGAACAGGTGGCCGAGGTCGCCAAGGTCGAAGCCTATCCGCGCATGGAAGGCCGCCAGATGCTGATGGTGCTGGCGCCGAAGTGAGCTTGGTCGACTCGGGGGTGTGAACCTCCGGGTGATGGCTTTGAAAGACCCCGGAGTCCTTTGGGCTGCCGGGGTTTTTCTTTGGTTGGCGCGGAGGACGCGGAGATCGTGTTCGCGCGAAGTCGCGAGGGCGCGAAGAGGATTTGCCCTTCGTCGCCGCCGTTCAACTTGAGCGAAATCGGCACGACCATCCGCCCGCTCTATGTTCCTTCTTTTCCAGAAGGGCAGGGGAGGATTGGGGGGGCGCTGACGAAAGCAGAACCGTCCCGCGTTTCGCACCACCCCGGCGAAGGCCGGGGGCCAGCAGCGATTCAGGCGCGATGTCGTGGATGCGCCATGGCATATCACTTAGGGCAGAGGAACTGGACCCCGGCCTTCGCCGGGGTGGTAAGGATAGGGCGGGTTCAGGCGCTATGCGCGATCCCCTGTCTCGGCGTCCTCTGCGCCTCCGCGCCAACCCAGAGCCCGTTCGCACTGAGCGAAGTCGAAGTGCATGCCCGAACTTCTGCCGCGAGCGTTATCCCGTGGCCTTCGACTTCGCTCAGGCTGAACGGAAGTGGGGCAATGGCGCCCTAAGCCGCAATCTCCAACGCTTCCCCCGCCGCCGCGCCCAGCAACCGTTTCTCCAACGTCTTCAACCGCCCGCCATTGGTGATCTGGTCGCCGGTCAGGTCGGTCAGGTAGAAGACGTCGACCGCGCGCTCGCCATAGGTCGCGACATGCGCCGAATGGATCGTCACCTTCGACTGGAACAGCGCATGGGCGAGCTGGTTGAGCAATGCCGGGCGGTCGCGGGCATGGACCTCGACCACGGTGAAGCGGTTCGATGCGCGGTTGTCGATCAACACATTGGGCGCGATCGGAAAGGCGTCGGCGCGCGGGCGGATCGAGGGCTTGGCGACCAGCCGGTCGGCCAGCTTGTTGCGATTGGCCAGCGCATCCTCGATCGCGCGACGCAGGCGGCTGAGCTGACCCGGATCGTCGAAGGGGCGGCCCAACGGGTCCTGCACCAGGAAATTGTCGATCGCCATGCCGTCGCGCGTCGTGTGGATGCGCGCATCGATGATGTTGCCGCCCGCGACATGGATCGCCCCCGCGATGCGGTAGAACAGCCCCGGGTGGTCGGCGGCGTAGATGGACACCAGCGTCGCGCCACGCTCGGCATAGACCTGCGCGTCGATCGACAATTGCGCATCACCCGCCGCCGCCATCTGCCGTGCGTTATGGAGGAGCACATCCTCGGGCTCGGCGATCCAATAGGCCTCGGGCAGGCGGCGGACATGCGCGGCTATCTGCGCCTCGGGCCAGCCCAGCGCTTCGCCCAGCCGCGCTTGCTTGGCCGCGATCCGCTCGGTCCGCCCGCGCTGCTTGTGGCCCAGGCGAAGCACCTCCTCGGCGGCTTCGTACAGGTCGGAGAGCAGCTGGCGCTTCCACCCGTTCCAGGTGCCGGGGCCGACCGCGCGGATATCGACGATGGTCAGGACCAGCAGCAGGCGAAGCCGCTCGGGGCTCTGCACCGTCTCGCAGAAATCGAGGATCGTCTTGAAATCCGACAGGTCGCGCTTGAACGCGGTCGCGGACATGAGGAGGTGCCAGCGGACCAGCCAGGCCACCGTCTCGGTCTCCGCGTCGGTCAGCTCCAGGCGCGGGCAGAGCCGTTCGGCGACTTCCGCCCCCAGGATCGAATGGTCGCCGCCGCGCCCCTTGGCGATATCGTGCAGCAGCACCGCGACATAGAGGACGCGCCGCGACACGATCTGGCCGATGATCGCCGAGGCGACGGGGTGCTCCTCGACCATATCCTGCCGCTCGATCCGGGCGAGCAGGCCCAGCGCGCGGATGGTGTGCTCGTCGACGGTGTAATGGTGGTACATGTCGAACTGCATCTGCGCGACGATGCGGCCGAAATCGGGCAGGAAGCGACCGAACACCCCCGCCTCGTTCATCCAGCGCAGCACGAGTTCGGGGTCGTGGCGGCTGGTCAGCACATCGAGGAACAGGGCGTTGGCGCGCGGGTCGTGGCGGATATCGTCGGCCAGCTTGGCATCGCGCGACGCGGCGCGCATCGCCAGCGGATGGACCTCCAGTTCATAGCGGTCGGCGAGCTGGAATATCTCGATCAGGCGGACCGGGTCTTCCTGAAAGAAATCGTCGCGCGGCAGCGCCAGCCGCCCGCGATCGAGCACGAAGCCGTTCAACCGGCGCGGGCGGCGGCGGATGGTGGGCAGGCCGAAGCGATGGCCGCGCGCCGCGAACCGCTCGTCCAGATGCGCCAGGAACGCGCCGGTCAGCGCGCCGACCGTCTTCACCTGCAGGAAATAGAGCTGCATGAACCGCTCGACCTTGGCCTTGCCGGGCCGGTCGGAGAAGCGCATCCGCTCGGCGATCTGGCGCTGCACGTCGAAGGTCAGCCGGTCCTCCGCGCGTCCCGTGATGGTGTGGAGGTGACAGCGCACCGCCCATAGGAAATTGTCGGCGCGGTGGAACTGGCGATATTCCTCGCGGGTGAACAGGCCCCGGTCGATCAGGTCGGCGGCGCGGTCCACGTCATAGACGTACTTGCCGATCCAGAAGAGCGCGTGCAGGTCGCGAAGCCCGCCCTTGCCCTCCTTGACATTGGGTTCGACGACATAGCGGGTGTCGCCCATCTTGCGGTGGCGCAGGTCGCGCTCGGCCAGCTTGTCGGCGATGAACTGGCGGTGCGAATCGGTCTGGATCTCCGCCTTGAAGCGGCGAGACGCCTCGTCATACAGCGCCTGGTCGCCGCAGAGGAACCGCCCCTCGAGCAGCGCGGTGCGCACCGTCACGTCGGCGCGCGCCTGCCGGATCATCTCGTCGATCGATCGGCTGGAATGGCCGACCTTCAACCCCAGATCCCAGAGCGAATAGAGCATCGATTCGATGACCTGCTCGGCATGGGGCGTTTGCTTGAAGGGGGTGAGGAAGCCGATATCGACGTCCGAATAGGGCGCCATTTCGCCCCGGCCATAGCCACCCACCGCGATCAGGGTCAGCCGCTCGCCCGCCGTGGGGTTGCTGAGCGGGTAGAGCGTCTCGGTGGTGAAATCGAACAGCACCCGCAGCACCTGATCGGTCAGATAGGCCTGTGCCGCCGCCGCCTCCAGCCCGCGCGACGGATGGACCGAAAGCCGCCGCGCCACCTCCTGCCGCCCGGCGTCGAGCGCGGCGCGAAGGATCGGCGTGACCCGCGTCCGCCCCTCCGGCCCGGTGATGCCGAGCGCGGCGACCTGTTCGGCGAGCGCCCGGCGATCGACGATGGCGCGACGGTTGGGGAGGGATTCGAAACGGCTGTGCATGGGGAATGTCATAGGGGCTTGGGATGAACAAATGGAGAGGGGAAAGCCCCTCCACCACGCCCTTCGGGCGCGGTCCCCCTCCCCAAGCACAGCTTGGGGAGGAATGGCGTATCCCAAATCCTCCCCAAGCTGTGCTTGGGGAGGGGGACCATGCGAAGCATGGTGGAGGGGCAGAGCCCTGCGCTTTCCGCCGACCAAGATTACCATGCTTGGGCCCCACGCCCGACCATGATACCGAGCCCGAATGGCCGACCATCACGACATTCCCGCCCTGATCGCCGACATGGGAGCCCGCGCCCGCACCGCCGCGAAGCGGCTCGCCCGGATGCCGACCGCAGCCAAGGCCGACGCGCTGCGTGCCGGAGGGCGGGCGATCCGCGACGCGATCCCGGCGGTGCTGGAGGCCAATGCGCGCGACGTGACGGCGGGTGAGGCCAATGGTCTGTCGTCCGCGATGCTCGACCGGCTCCGCCTGAACGACGCACGGATCGCGGGCATCGTCGAAGGGATCGAGGCGGTGGCGGGGCTGCCCGATCCCGTCGGCGACCGGATTGACGAACGCACCCGGCCCAATGGCCTCCATCTCTCGCGCGTCCGTGTGCCGGTGGGGGTAATCGGCATCGTCTATGAAAGCCGCCCCAACGTCACCGTCGATGCCGCCGCTTTGTGCGCGATGGCGGGCAATGCCGCGATCCTGCGCGGCGGCTCGGAGGCGGTGCACAGCAACCGTGCGCTGCATGCCGCCTTCGTCGCGGGCTGGACGGCGGCGGGCGGTCCGGCGGACGCGGTGCAACTCGTCCCCACCACCGACCGGGCGGCCGTGGGCGCGATGCTGGCGGCGGAGGGGCTGATCGACCTGCTGATCCCGCGCGGCGGCAAGAGCCTGGTCGCGCGCGTGCAGGCCGAGGCGAAGGTGCCGGTGCTCGCGCATCTCGACGGGATCAACCATGTCTATGTCGATGGCTCGGCCGATCACGAGATGGCCCGGCGCGTCGTGCGCGATGCCAAGATGCGACGCACCGGCGTTTGCGGCGCGATGGAGACGCTGCTGATCGACCGGGCCTATTGCCATGCCGCCGAACTGGTCGCGACGCTGGTGGACGCCGGATGCACGGTGCGCGGCGACGACGCGGTGCGGGAGATCGTGCCGGGGCTCGACGCCGCGACGGCTGAGGACTGGGATACCGAATATCTCGACGCGATCGCCAGCGTGGCACTGGTCGATGGGGTGGACGGCGCGATGGCGCATATCGCCGCGCATGGATCGCACCATACCGACGCGATCGTCGCGGAGGATGACGCCGTCGCCGAACGCTTTCTGGCGCAAGTCGACAGCGCGATCGTGCTGTGGAACGCCTCCACCCAGTTCGCGGATGGTGGCGAGTTCGGGCTGGGCGCGGAGATCGGCATCGCCACCGGGCGACTGCACGCGCGCGGCCCGGTCGCGCTGGAGGGGCTGACCACCTATAAATGGATCGGGCGGGGCACGGGGCAGATCAGAGGGTGAGGATCGGCCTGCTCGGCGGGTCGTTCAATCCCGCGCATCGCGGCCATCGCCGCATCACCCTGGACGCGATCCGCGCGCTCGACCTCGACGAAATGTGGTGGCTGGTGTCGCCGGGCAACCCGTTGAAGCAGGGCGCCAGCGACATGGCGCCCTTCGCGGCGCGGCTGGCATCGGCGGAGCGGATGGCGCGCCGCGCACCGATCCGGGCGAGCGCGATCGAGCGGGACCTGCACACCCGCTACACGCTGGATACGGTGCGCGCGATCACCCGGCGCTATCCCGGCCATGACTTTATCTGGTTGATGGGCGAGGATAATCTGGAGCAATTTCATAGGTGGCGCGGGTGGCGTTCGATTGCGCGCGCGATCCCGATTGCGGTTATCGGCCGTCCGGGGTACAATGCCGCCGCCCACGCGACACCCGCGCTGGGCTGGTTCAGACGTTTCCAGAGGCGTCCGGGCCAGGCGAAGAACTGGACGATGTGGAGTTTGCCGGCCTTCGTGCTGTTGCGCTTCCGCCCCGACCCGACTTCCGCCACGGGCCTTCGGGCCCGCGATCCGGACTGGTTTCGGCATATGGGCCGGAACGTCCCCTGAACAGGAGCTCACTTGGCCACTTCCCCGCAATCGCCGCGTCCGTCCGATCCTGCCGAGGTGGAGGCGCTGCACCGCCTCATTCTCGCCTCGCTCGACGACGACCAGGCGGTGGAGACGATTTCGATCCCGCTCGCGGGCAAGTCGTCGATCGCAGATTTCATGGTGATCGCCAGCGGTCGCTCGACCCGGCAGGTCGCCTCGATGGCGATGAAGCTCGCCGAGAAGATCAAGGCCGAGTTCGGCCGCTCGGTGCGGATCGAAGGCCTGCCGACCGCCGACTGGGTGCTGATCGACGCCAATGACGTGATCGTCCACCTGTTCCGGCCCGAGGTCCGCACCTTCTACAATCTGGAGCGCATGTGGGCCTTTGGCGATGCGCCGACCCCGCCCGCGAGTCCCGCCGACCGCCAACTCTGACGCTTTAGGG
Source organism: Sphingomonas sp. 2378 (assembly GCF_038084995.1). Classification (NCBI taxonomy): domain Bacteria; kingdom Pseudomonadati; phylum Pseudomonadota; class Alphaproteobacteria; order Sphingomonadales; family Sphingomonadaceae; genus Sphingomonas; species Sphingomonas sp. 2378. The sequence continues at coordinate 16,595 of NZ_JAXCMJ010000014.1, read as the reverse complement.
TCCGCCCCGTGCTGCTGCATATCGTCGCGCGCGGGCGGATCGGCCGTTCGCCCGAGGCCGAGCTGGTCGATCGCTATATCAAGCGGATCGGCTGGCCGACCAAGGTCACCGAACTCCCCGACACAGGGGGGAAGGTCCCTCCGCTGGAAGGACAGGTGCGCCTGGTCCTGATGGACGAGAAGGGCGAGAACCTGTCCTCGATGGATTTCGCGCGTCGGCTGGAGCGCTGGCGCGACGATGGCGTGCGCGAGTGCCGGTTCATGATCGGCGCGGCGGACGGGTTCGAGGATGCCGACCGGGCCCGCGCCGACCTGCTCATCTCTTATGGCCGGGCGACCTGGCCGCACATGATGGCGCGCGCGATGCTGGCCGAGCAACTGTTCCGCGCGACCAGCATCCTCGCCAACCATCCCTATCACCGCGAGGGATAGGCGTGTGAAGCGGCGTCATGGCGTGCTGGCGCTGGCGGCCCTGGCGCTGCTCGGCGCGACCGACATCGCCGCCGACCAGCGCCGCCTGGCCGATGCGCGCGCGGGCGCGGCGGCGGCACAGGCACGGGCGGCGGCGCTGGAGCGACAGGCCGGGGCCGAACGCGATGCCGCCGCCATCGCCCAGGCCAGGGAGCGGGCCATGGCGGCGCGCGTCGCGGCGGCGGAGGCGGAGGTGACGGCGGCGCGCGCGCGGGTCGATCTGGTCGCCGGTTTGCTGGCCCGGCAACGGGCGCGGCTGGCGCAGGCGCAGGCCCCGCTCGCGCATCTGCTGGCGGCGATGCAGAGCATGGCGGCAAGGCCCCCGGTCGCGGCGGTGGCGCAACCCGGCTCGATCGCCGATCTGGCGCATGTCCGCGCCGTCTTCGCCACCGTATCGCCGGTCATCGCCGCGCGGTCGGCGGCGGTTCGCACCGAACTGGCCGCCACCCGCCGCGTCCGCGCGCAGGTGGTCGTGGCGGCGCGGGCGCTGGCCGCCACGACCACCAGGCTGGAGGCCGAACGCCAGACGCTGGCCCGGCTGGAGGCGCGTCATCGTGGTCGTGCCGATGCGCTGGTGCAGGTGGCGGTCGACGAATCCAACCGCGCGCTGGCACTGGGCGAAGCGGCGCGCGACATTGTCGACCGCATGGCCGAACGCGGCGAGGCCCATGCGACGGCGGGCGAATTGCTGGCGCTTCCGGGGCCGCTCTCACGCCCGCTTGCGCCCGGCGTCATCGGCCCGGCCATCGCGCCCGGCACCTATCGCCTGCCGGTGCGAGGCAAGGTCGCGGGCGGCTTCGGCGAGATTTCGGACTCGGGCGTCCGTGCGCGCGGCATCACGCTGGCGACCGTCCCCTATGCGCCCGTCGTCGCACCTGCGGGCGGCGAGGTCCGCTATGCGGGGGCGTTCCGGGGCTATGGCGGGATCGTCATCGTCAACCATGGCGCAGGGTGGACCAGCCTGGTCACGGGCCTGGGCGGCATCGCGGTCAAGCCGGGCCAGCGGGTCGCGGCGGGCACGGTGCTCGGCCGTGCGGGGCGGGGGCGGAACGGTTGGGAGCCGCGCGTGACGGTGGAGTTGCGGCGTGACGGGCGACCGATGGATATCGCGGCGATCTTGGGGTGAGGGCGCGCAAGGGCTTTGCTTGCTCCCCGATCCATCGCGCCGTTCGCGTCATCGACGTTGCCGTTCTTGCAGCGCGATCTTTCCCATTTTCCCGTCTTCAAACGGCCGTTTTGGGGAGGCGCAATCGGGAACAGGTTTTGGGAAAGCGAAGCCGGTAGGTGTCCATCAGCATGATCGGCGCAACCGGATCTTGTCACTGGTTCGTTTCTGGGAATGGGTGGCGCACAACATTGCGGCTTGGCACTTAATGCACCAAACTGCCGGGATGAGTGACCCGAACGCACTATTTATCCCGATCGAAGACGGCGCTGACGAAGCAGCGATGGTTGAAGCTGCACTGCGATGCGTTGAGGCTTTCACAGATCAGTTCAACGCGCGCAACCTTCACGGAATGGATGGGTTGCTACATTTTCCGCACGTTATCCTGTCCGGCGAAAATCTGGTAGTTTGGGATGGCCCCGGTCAGCTTCCGAGTTCCTTCTTTGACGACCTGAGTGCATCAACAGGTTGGGACCGCACTACCTACCATGACAAGCGGGCGGTTCTCACCAGCCCCCGCAAGGTTCACCTTGTTGTTGAATACACGCGGGACCGGGCCGATGGGACAGCGGTGAGCCACCACAGTAATCTTTGGATCGTCACCTTCGATGAAGGCCGATGGGGCATCAAGCAGCGGTCATATTGAGGATCGCTGGCGATCAGTGTGGCGAAGTCGGTTTCCCTATATCTGGTCCCTTCGGAAATGGCCCCTTCTCCGGCATCGTCGTTGCTCCCCACTCTCGACGCGAACCCCACCCCCGCTCAGCCCTCGTTCAGCACGGTTGCGCTTTGATTGCTCCCGGCTTGCCGCTACACAGGCGGTCCGCTTTTCTGGTCCAGGACCCTCGATGCCCCGTACGCTGCCGAAACGTCCGCTTCTGACTGCTACTGCCATTGTCGGCGCGCTGGCCATGGTGCCGATCACCACCTCCGCGATGGCGGCGGTCGACAGTTCCACGGTCCGCCAGTTCGACCGGTTCCTCGACGTCTATAACCGGATCAAGGCCGATTATGTCGACAAGGTCGACGACGACACGCTGATCAAGGGCGCGATCCAGGGGATGCTGGCGGCGCTCGACCCGCATAGCAGCTATGTCGACGCGCTCGATTTCGACAATCTGAAGATCCAGACCGAGGGCAATTATGGCGGTCTGGGCCTGACCGTCTCGATGGAGGACGGCGCGATCAAGGTCATCGCGCCGCAGGAGGATACGCCTGCGGGCCGGGCGGGCGTGAAGTCGGGCGACTATATCACCCATATCGACGGCAAGCTGATCTACGGCCAGTCGCTGGACGAGGCGATCGGCCAGATGCGGGGCAAGCCGGGCACCAAGATCAACCTGACCATCGTGCGTCCCGGCCGCGACAAGCCGATCGAGCTGACCCTGACTCGCGAGGTCATCGTCCAGCGCCCGGTCAAGTGGGAGGTGAAGGGCGATGTCGGCTATATCAACATCAACACCTTCTCCGAGAATACCGGCGCGGACACGCGCGCGGCGATCATGGCGATCGACAAGGCGCTGGGGCATCGGCCGCTGGGCTATGTCGTCGACCTGCGTGACAATGGCGGCGGCTTGCTGACCCAGGCGATCGCGGTCAGCGACGCCTTTCTGGACCATGGCGAGATCGTGTCGCAGCGCGGTCGCGAGAAGACCGATATCGAGCGTTATTACGCCAAGCCGGGCGACGACGCGCATGGCTTGCCGGTAATCGTGCTGACCAACTCCGGCACCGCCTCCGCGTCGGAGATCGTCGCGGGCGCGCTCCAGGATCATCACCGCGCGCTGGTGATGGGTGAGCGCAGCTTTGGCAAGGGGTCGGTCCAGACGCTGCTGCCGCTGGGGCCGGAGACGGCGCTCCGCCTGACCACCGCGCGCTACTACACCCCCTCGGGCCGGTCGGTGCAGGAGGGCGGGATCGAGCCGGACATCAAGGTGCCGCAGATCTCCGACCCCGATTACAAGACGCGTCCCGTCTTTCGCGAGGCCGATCTGCGCCGCCACCTGATCAACGAGGTGAAGGCGGATAACGCGATCCTGGAAGAGGATACCAAGGACGATCCGCGCTTCGCGATGACACCCGAAGCGTTGAAGAAGCAGGGGGTCGAGGACTTCCAGCTTTATTATGCGCTGAAGACCGTCGCACGGCTGGGCGGTCCCGCGCAGGTTGCCGCCGCCACCAAGCCGCCGGTGAAGTGACGATGAGCACCCCCCGCACCCGCAACGAGACACGGGCGAACCTGATCGCCTTCTTCCTGCCGCTGGCGCTGCTCGCCGGGGCCTGGGGCAGCCAGGTGTTCGCCGGCCTCTACCCCTGCGAGATGTGCCATTGGCAGCGCTGGCCGCATTACGCCGCGCTGGTGCCCGCACTTGCCGCCTTCTTCGTGGCCCAGCGCAGCATCCGGGGATCGCTTGTCATCCTTGCCGCGTTGTTGATCGCGGTGTCGGGGGCGATCGGTGTCGCCCATGCCGGGGTCGAATATGGCTGGTGGCAGGGCTTTACCGCCTGCACCTCGACGGTGAACCTGGATGGGTTGAGCGCGACCGACCGGCTGAATGCGATCATGCATGCGCCGGTCATTCGCTGCGACGTGGCGCAATGGACCCTGGGCGGGATTTCGCTGGCCGGCTTCAACGCGATCCTGTCGCTGGGAGGCGCGGCGGCGATCCTGGTGTTGATGAGGAAGGCACGATGAGCCAGCTTCGCTGGATGCCGGGCGACCGGCGCGAACCGATGAAGGCGATGGTCCGGGTGGACCAGGCCGGGGAATATGGCGCGACCCGCATCTATGCGGGGCAATTGGCGGTGCTGGGCGACCGGCATCCCTTCGCCCGCGCCATCCACCACATGGCCGAACAGGAGGAGCGTCACCGCGCCTTTTTCGACCGGATGATCGCCGAGCGCCGGGTCCGCCCGACGCTGTTCCAGCCCTTCTGGGACAAGGCGGGTTTCGCGCTGGGCGCGATCACGGCGGCGATCAGCCCCAAGGCGGCGATGGCCTGCACCGCGGCGGTGGAGACCGAGATCGACAAACATTATCAGGCGCAGCTCGACGAACTGGGCGACAGCGACCCCGAATTGTCGAACGCGATCGCCGATTTCCAGGCCGAGGAACTGGAGCATCGCGATCATGCGCTGGGCGCGGGCGCGGAGGAGGCGATCGCCTATCCGGTGCTGTATGGATTGATCCGGGCAGGCTGCAAGGTCGCGATCGCCGCGGCCAAGCGGGTCTGACGTCGGACGAGCGGGAGAGAGAGGATGTTCCACCGTTCATGGCGCTGGGCAGCGCTGACGGGCTTGGCGATGATTGCGGCGGGCGGCCCCGTCATGGCGCAGCAGGTCGCGGCACCGGGCGCGATCAAGGCCAAGCCGATCGAGGGGCCGGGCGAGGTATCCCGCAACGCGCCGGTCAACGGCGTGCTGACCCTGTTCGGCAACGAACGCTGCCCGACCGACACCAATGGCAACGAGATCGTCGTCTGCGTTCGCCGCAGCGCCGAGGAGCAGTTCCGTGTTCCCAAGGAGCTTCGCGAGCTTCAGGTGACGCCCGAGAATGAAAGCTGGGCCGCGCGCGCGACCGGTACGCTCAACGAGGGGACCGGTGTGAACAGCATCGGCAGTTGCTCGGCGGTCGGCGCGGGCGGCGCGACGGGCTGCTTCGTCCAGCGCGCGCGGGAGAATCGCGCGGTCAACGCCCAGCGCAAGCGGGACGAGGAACCGCAGAATCCTTGATCGCGTCCTCCCCGGAATTGGGGAGGGGTATGAGAGGGGGATTTCCGCGAGGGTGACCTGTGCGGAATCCCCCCTTCACCATGCTGCGCATGGTCCCCCTCCCCTTACAGGGAGGAATGGTGCTTGTTGATAGGGCGAGACGCGCGCTTCGACTTCGCTTAGCGTGAACGGGGGTTGGGATACTTTCCCACCCTCCGTTCGGCCTGAGCGAAGTCCAAGGCCATGGGTCAGGCCGCCTCCGCCTGCACCCGCGGGCTCTGCGCGATACGGTCGTGCGCGATTCCACGCGCGGCATGGTGCGGGGTCAGCCCGCCTCGCTCGGCCTGGGCGAGCACGGTCTTCATCCGTGCGCCGATCGCCAGGACGCGACGGCGGACCTCCGGCTTGCGCCAGCCCAGATACTCGCCCGCGACATTGACGATTCCGCCCGCATTGACGAGGAAGTCGGGCGCGTAGAGCACGCCGCGTTCGGCTAGGCGCTCCGCCATGCCGTCATCGACCAGCTGGTTGTTGGCCGCGCCGCACACCACGCTGGCCTTCAGTTCCGCCACGCTCCTGGCATTCAGGACACCACCGAGCGCGCAGGGCGCCAGCACATCGACCCTCGCCGACAGCAGCGCGCGGCTGCTCATCACCATCGCGCCGAACCGGTCGGCGGCGCGCGCCGCGACCTCGCTGCGCGGTTCGGCGACGACCAGCTTGGCTCCCGCCTCGTGCAGCAATTCGCACAGGGCATAGCCGACATGGCCCAGCCCCTGCACCGCCACGGTCACGTCGGACAGCTCCGCGCCCAGCCGGTGGCGGACGGCGACCTGCATCGCCTGCATCACGCCCAGCGCGGTCCAGGGCGACGGATCGCCACCCGGCTGCGCGCCCTTGGCGGGAAGTCCGGCGACATGGCGGGTCTGGGTGGCGACCTCGCTCATGTCGGTGACGCTGGTGCCGACATCCTCGGCGGTGACATAGCGGCCCTTGAGCGCGGCGACTTGCCGGCCGAACGTGCGGAACAGCGCGGCCCGGTCGAACGGTCCATCGGGCAGGCAGATCACCGCCTTGCCCCCACCAAAGGGCAGCTCGGCCAGCGCGTTCTTGAGCGCCATGCCCTCGGCCAGCCGCAGCGCGTCCAGCGTGGCGGTGTGGTGATCGGGATAACGCCACAACCGACACCCGCCCGCCGCCGGTCCCAGGGTGGTCGAATGGAGCGCGATGATCCCCCGCGCGCCGCTTTCCCGGTCATAGAATGTCACCACCTCTTCGGGCGGCAGATCCTGGTGATGTTGGGCGGTGAACGACATGCGGTAATCCCTGAATGGTCTGACGAGGGGAGTGATAGCGCAGGATGCGAGGCGAAACTGGCCGCATTGCAAGGACGAACGCGCTGTTTTCGGTTGAATATACCTATAAAGAAGACATAATCGGATAATCATGCCGCATGATCTCGATGTCTGGGAACGGCGTATCCTCGCTCTGCTTCAGGAGGATGCCAGTCTGTCCACCGCCGCCATCGCCGAAGCGGTGGGTCTGTCCGCCTCGCCCTGCTGGCGGCGGATCGACCGGCTGGAACGCGACGGGATCATCAAGCGGCGGGTGGCACTGGTCGACCGCGCCAAGGTCGGGCTCAAGGCGCAGATCTTCGCGCAGGTGAAGCTGAATGCCCATGGCCGCGCCAATCTCGACGAATTCGCCGCCGCGATCCGGGACATCCCCGAGGTAATGGAGTGTCACGTCCTGATGGGCTCGGTCGACTTCATGCTGCGCATCGTCGCGGCGGACATCGAATCCTATGAGCGGTTGTTCTTCGAGCGGCTGTCGAACCTGCCGGGCGTGCAGGAAATCAACTCGACCGTCGCGCTGTCGGAAATCAAATCGACCAGCGCACTGCCCATTCCGGCGGGATAGGTCCGATCATTCCTCCCCTTGCAGGCGAGGAATGGGGGCGATAGCGGCGGCGGAGCGGGGAGAAGACGATGACAAGGGGCAAGAGCTTGAGCGGCATCCGGATCGGCCTTTTCCTGCTGGTCTGGTTCTCGGCGAGCTGGTTCGGGTCGTGGGAGCTGAACCCCAACAACGCCACCCGATTGTTCGCCACGATCCGCATGGTGGAGAACGGCACCGCGACGATCGACCCGATGGCGCCGCTGACGATCGACAAGGCGCAGTTCGGGGACCATGTCTATCTCGACAAGGCGCCGGGCATGACCCTGATGGCATTGCCCGCCGTGGCGATGGTCGATGCGATCACCGGCGACCGGGCGGACCGGCATCCGATGTCGGCGGGGGACGAAGGCTTTGTCCGTTATCTTCGGTTGCGGACGCGGGTCGCTTCGGCGCTGGGCTCGGCGCTGCTGACCGCGATCGCGGCGGTCCTGTTGTTCGACCTGGGCCGCCGCGTGACGGGGCAGGCGGGCGCGGGGCTGTTCGCGGCGCTGGGCTATGCACTGGGGACGCCGATCTGGGGCTATGCGACGACCCTGCTCGGTCATGCCAGCGTCGCGGCGCTGTTCGTCATCGCGCTGGCCGCCATCGCGCGCGGCGGAGGGCGATGGCTGGGGGTGGCGGGGCTCGCTCTGGGCTGGGCCGTGGTGGTCGAGTATCAGGCGGTGCTGGCGGGATCGCTGATCGGGCTATGGGCGCTATGGCGTGATCGCCGTGACCCCATGGCGCTATGGCCGTTGATCGCGGGGGGACTGATCGGGCTGCTGCCGCTGCTCGCCTATAATCTCTTCGCGTTCGGGACGCTGTTCCGCATCGGCTATTCGGGCGTGGTCGGGTTCGAGGGGATGAACCGGGGGCTGTTCGGCCTGACCGCCCCCGATCCGCGCGTGCTGTTGGCGATATTGGCGGGGCCGACGCGCGGGCTGATCTGGGTCGCGCCGATCCTGGTCCTGGCACCCTTCGGACTGTGGCGGCTGGGGGAGGAGCGGGACACGCGCGGGTTGGCGCTGACGGCGGGCGGGGTGGCGCTGGTCGCGCTGCTGGTCAATGCCGCCTATGTCTATTGGGAGGGCGGCAATGCGACCGGCCCGCGCCATGCCATGCCGCTGGCGGGGGTGGCGGCGCTGGGCCTCGCGCCCTTCTGGGCGGCGACACGGTCGATCTGGCTGCGCGGGGTGAATGTCGCGTTCCTGCTGGTGTCGATCGGTATCAACCTGACCATTGCGGCGGCGGAAATCTTCGCGCCGCCGCCGTTCCGCTGGGCCTGGTGGGACGCGGTGATCCAGCAGCATTTCCGCTTCGGCGACCTCCGCACCGTCGCGTCCGAATGGTGGGGATGGACCCCGTGGAACGGCCTGGCACTCTGGGCCCTGATCGCCGTCCCCTTGTCGCTGTGGCTGGTTCAGTCCTGCGCGCGCTTGAGCCCGCGCACCCGGTGCCAGACATAAAGGCCGAGCAGCACGACCAGCACGATCCCGATCGCCAGATCGGCGCGGTGGAAAAAGGCCTTCACGCGCGGGTCCGAATCCCATTTCTCTCCCAGTTCGCGCCCGACGATCGCCAGGACCAGGCAGAAGGGCCAACTGCCGAGAAACGTATAGAGGTGAAAGGGGACGAGCTTCATCCGCGCCACCCCCGCCGGAAAGGCGATGAAGGTGCGGATGACGGGCAGCAGCCGCCCGATCAGCACCGCGATCGAACCATAGCGCGCGAAGAACCGGTCGGCGGCGTCCAACTCACCCGGCCCGATCAGCAGATATTTGCCCCAGCGTTCCGCGACCGGACGCCCGCCGCGCTTGCCGATCTCATAGGCGACGATCGAGCCGAGGTTGCACCCCAGCGCCCCCGCCGTCGCGGCGAGGTAGAGGTTGAACTGTCCGGTCGATACCAGATAGCCCGCGAACGGCATGATGATTTCGGAGGGCAGCGGGATGCAGGCGCTCTCGATCGCCATCAGCAGCATGATGCCCAGATAGCCACCGGTGGAAATCACCCAGATGGCGAAGCTCGCCAGCGCGGAAAGAATATGCTCGACCATGGGGCCAGCGACTTGCGCGATCGGGGGGCGGGGGTCAATCGGAACCGGCGCGCGCATCGGTCGGTTTGGGACGCCATGACCATGCTGACCCTGAACGACGGCCGGTCCATGCCCCGAATGGGGCTGGGCACCTATCAGATTCCCGATTCGCAGGTCGCGCTGGTGGTGCGGCGCGGGCTGGATACCGGATACGGGCTGGTCGACACCGCCGCCATCTATGGCAATGAGCGGGGAGTGGGCGACGGTCTGCGCGACGCCGATGTCTTCCTGACCACCAAGCTGTGGAACGACCGCCACCGTGATGCCGAAGCGGCGCTGGACGAGAGCCTGGCGCTGTTGGGCGTCGAGGCGGTAGACCTGTATCTGATCCACTGGCCGGTGCCTGCCGAGGACGCCTATGTCGAGGCGTGGCGGAGCCTGATCGGCTTGCGCGAGGTGGGCAAGGCGAAGTCGATCGGCGTATCGAACTTTCTCCCCGAGCATCTCGACCGGATCATCGAGGCGACGGGCGTGGTGCCCGCCGTCAACCAGATCGAACTCCACCCCCGTTTCCAGCAGCGCGAGGCGCGGGCCTATCATGAGGCCAAGGGCATCGTCACCCAAAGCTGGAGCCCGTTGGGTCGGGGTGGGGATTTGCTGCAACTCCCCGAGATCGTTCGGATCGCGGAGAAGCATGGCCGTTCGGCGGCACAGGTGGTCCTCGCCTGGCATCTGGCGCATGGCCTTTCGGTGATCCCCAAGGCGGCGGATGCGGCGCACATGGCGGACAATTTCGCGGCCAGCGACCTGAGGTTGGACGACGAGGATATCGCCGCGATCGATGCGCTGGACGATGCGGACGGGCGCATCGGGCCTGATCCCAGGGAGATGTGAGGGCGCTCAGGCCCCCCGCAAATATCCCGTCCGCTCCACGAAGCCGCGAATGGCGGACGCATCGTCATAGGGCAGCTCGATCAGTGTCCTGATCGCCGCCCGCTTATCCTTCGCGGCGTCATAATGGCGGCGCGCGATCCGATAGCCGACGAAATAGCCCAAGTCGCTGACACCGAAGGGATTGGCGGCGCTGTTCCACAGCCAGTTGTCGTAATCGTTGCCGCCCATCTCGATCACGAAACGCGCCTTGATCGCCGCCTCGTGCGATGGGCCATAGCTATAGACCGGCAGCGCGGGCTTGCGACCGGTGATCAGTTCGGCGACCAGTTCCGCCACGCCTTCGCGCAGCGATTGCTGGAGCAGATTGCCTTGCGTTTCCTGCTGCTGCGTATGGACATATTCATGGATATTGTTCTGCGCATTGTTGGCGAAGGGGCGCGATCGGAAGAAGGTGCCCAGCCGCGTCCGCAACGGCTCGGGCAGTTCGGACACGTCGACGCTCTCATCGCCCAGCCCCAGTTCCGCGCCGATCAGCACCTTGTCGCCGACCGTCGTACCCCCGGTTCTCAGCACCCCAATGGCATAGGTGATGGTGGCGGGGCGGAGTTGGGGATAGAGGCGGCGGAACCGCTCCACATCGCCATTCAGTGTCGTCGTGGCATCGGCCGACCGTGCGGTCAGGGGACGGACCGAGGCCCAGAATTTGGGCCATTTGGCGATGGCGTCGACATATTCCTGCGCCGTGTAGCGCCGCGCCGCCATCAGCGCGTGAAGGCCGGGCGTGCCTGGATCGATGTAGAGCGTCTGGATCAGCCGCAGCCGATCGGCGGGAGTGGCGGCGTTGATCGCATCGAATGCGCGCCAGAAACGGGCGATATCCGTATCGACCACCGGTGTCGTCCGAACGGAGGATCGCACTATCGAAGGCGGCTTCTGCTGCGCTCGAGCGGGCGTGGCGAATAGGACCAGAAGTCCCGTCAGGACCATGCCGGTCCATCGAAAGTCCATCGCCATGTGTCCACCCCCGTCATTCCGCTTATGTCACGGTCTGGACGAAAATGGGGCCATATCCAAGCCGTGTCGTTAGCCCAAAGCTTCCGCCGCCAGCTTCAAATCCTCCACGAATCGCGCATATTCCACCTTCTTCGCCTCCAGATCGGGCAGGCGGAGCAGATAGCTTGGGTGCACGGTAATAAAGGCCATGCCGCCATCGGGCAGGGTCAACGCTTTGCCCCGCGCGTGCCCGATGGTCATCACCCTGCCGAACAGCGAGCGCGCCGCCGTCGCGCCCAGCGCCACGGTCACCTGCGGCTGGACCAGCAGCCGTTCCTGCTCCACCCACCAGCGACAGGCCTGGATCTCGCCCGCATTGGGCGAGCTGTGGATGCGGCGCTTGCCGCGCGGCTCGAACTTGAAATGCTTGACCGCGTTGGTGACATAGGCGCGCGCGCGGTCGATCCCGGCCTCCGCCACCGCGCGGTCGAAGACCTGGCCGGCGGGCCCGACAAAGGGATGGCCCGCCAGATCCTCCTGATCGCCAGGCTGCTCGCCGACGAACATCAGCGGCGCGTCGACCGGGCCTTCGCCGAACACCGTCTGGGTGGCGGGCGTGTGGAGCGGGCAGCGGGTGCAGCCCATCGCCTCGTCCCGCAACGCCGCCCAGGCGCTCTGGGCATTGCCGCCGCGCCCCGTCCGCACATCCGTTCTGGCGGCGTCGATCATGCCCGTCTCCCGCGCCTGCGCTCCTGCGATCAGTGCTGAGACCAACGCGGTTTCGGGCATGTTTTTCCAGTATTTGCGCGGCATCTCCTTCAGCATCGCGCCGACCTTGACGCGGGCGGGGTTGAAGATGCTGGCATAATAGGTCTTCCACACCGCCTCGGTCGGATCGCCTTCCGGCGCGTCCGCCCGGGTCGCGCCGGGGCCCTCGGACAGCGTCCTGCCGTCCCAGTGCAGCGACACCTCGGGCGTCAGGATCGCCCAGCGCATCGTGGTGAAGCGGTTGACGAAAAAGGCCGCATTGGCGCGCACGATATGATGTTCGGGCTCGAACCAGGCGACATAGCGTAAGCCCTCGTCATCCTCGGTCTCGCGAAAACGGAGAAAGGCACGCATCTTGTGGATGTCGCGTCGCACCGCCTTGGCCAGTCGATCGAGGCGGCGGACCAGCGGGTCAGCCTGATCCTCGATCAACCGCGGCTGGCGACGCAACCGGTCGAGCGCGGTGTGGAGGAGCGCGAAACGCTGCGGGTCGTGGGACAGGATGACGCTGCGCGCGAGGTCGAGGAAACCGCGCGACACGGAGAAGCGCGGGGCGTCTGTGGCCGGGGCCTTTTCCGCCACCGCGCCGAACAGGTCGCCGACCTGTTCGCCGACCTGCCACACCACCTGATCGGGCGGCACGCTGTCGGCAATCAGCCCCCGTGCGGCGTCGCGCCAGGCGTCGAAATCGTCGGGGGCGGGGAGGGTAACGATGCGCATGGGTTAGTGGCGGTGAGCGGCAATCGCCCACCGATCCTCCCCGGTACGGGGAGGTGGCAGGCCGCAGGCCTGACGGAGGGGGGGCTCCCCATAGGTCGTCCTTTGCGGCTCCCCCCCTCCACCATGCTTTGCATGGTCCCCCTCCCCGTGCCGGGGAGGATCAAGGTCATCGGATATCAATCGCGATCGTCCCCGCCGGGCGGGTTGGCCTTGGCCTCCTTCGCCTCGATGGGTTTGCGCGTCTCATAGATTTCGGCGAGCTTCTGTTCGGTCGCGTCGTCGAGTTCCTTTTCGGCGGCGGGGAACATCTCTTCCTCTTCCTCATCGATATGATGCTCATAGCGATGACGCATGTGGAAGAATTTCGATTCCCATTCGTCCGAGGCGAAGTCGAGGTCCATCATCTCGCCCAGCAGATCGTCGATCTCCTTATGCTCGGACACCGAATGGCGGGCGTCGTCGCGCAGTTCGGGCTCGCCCAGCATGGTGGCGTAGAGCGACTCCTCCTCGGCGGCGGCGTGGCTCTGGATCTCGATGCGGAACGCCTCGAACAGCTTCTTGCGCTTGGCCCCGTCGCCCTTGAGTTCGGCGAGTTGTTTCAGCATTTCGCGCTGCTTGTCGTGATCGCGCTTCAGATCGGCATAGATGTCGGCGGTGGCCATGATCGTCTCCTTCGCGAGGGCAAACGGCGAACCACGCCGCCCGTTTCACCCGCGAATCACTCTCATTCAGGCGAAGAGTTCGAGCTGCGTGTCCTTCGGTTTGACCAGCGGTTTCAGGTCCGCCCGCTCGGCCAGCGCGACCGGCCGCCAGTCCTCCGCGATCAGGAAGGGGCGCAACTTGGCGATCGACACGGTCAGCCGTCCCACATCCTCCAGCCGCAGCCGCCGCCATTTGCGGCTGGCGATGATCCGGTCCACCGCCTTCACCCCCAGGCCGGGCACGCGCAGCAGCATCTCGCGCGGGGCACGGTTCACATCGACCGGGAAATGCTGCCGGAATTTCAGCGCCCAGGCGAGCTTGGGATCGATGTCGAGCGGCAGCATCCCCGTCGCCTCATCGGCGGCGGCGGCGACTTCGCGCGGTTGATAGTCGTAGAAGCGCATCAGCCAGTCGGACTGGTACAGCCGATGCTCGCGCATCAGCGGCGGGCGTTGCAGCGGCAGCACCGCCGAGGCGTCGGGGATCGGGCTGAACGCCGAATAATAGACGCGGCGAAGGCGGAAGCGGTCATAGAGCGTCGCCGCGCGTCCGACGATATCGCGGTCGGTTGCGGCATCCGCGCCCACGATCATCTGGGTCGACTGGCCCGCTGGTGCGAAGCCGGGGGCGGATTTGTACTTCTTGGCCGCGTCCTGCCGGTCGTCGATCGCGGTCTTCACCTCGGCCATCGCGCCCTCGATCCGGGCCGCATCCTTTTCGGGCGCAAGGCGACGCAACCCGCCGACTGTGGGCAGTTCGACATTGATCGACACGCGGTCGGCATGAACCCCGGCCAGCCGCACCAGTTCGGGATCGGCGTCGGGGATGGTCTTCAGGTGAATATAGCCGCGAAAGCCATGATCCTCGCGCAAGCTTCGCGCCACCTCGACGATCTGCTCCATCGTGTAATTCGAAGATTTGATGATGCCCGAGGAAAGGAACAGCCCCTCGATATAATTGCGCCGGTAAAAGGCGAGGGTGAGGTTCACCACCTCGTGCGCGGTGAAGCGCGCGCGGCGGACATTGGAGGATTTGCGGTTGATGCAATAATGGCAGTCGAAGATGCAGCTATTGGTCAGCAATATCTTCAAGAGCGAGATGCAGCGGCCGTCGGGCGCATAGGCGTGGCAAATGCCCATCCCCTCGGTCGAGCCGATCCCCTTGCCATCGCGGCTATCGCGTTTCGACGTGCCCGAGGACGCGCAGGAGGCGTCATATTTGGCGGCGTCCGCCAGGATCGCCAGCTTCTCACGGGTGTCGAGTTGCGCCATTTGTTCGATATACGTTCTCACGGGGCGCGGAACAAGGCGCAGGCCGCCGGTCATCGTTCGTACAGCCGGGTTGATCCAGATTGCGTGGGCTTGAGGGAGATGGACGATGCGGAAAACGATGATCGCACTGGCGCTGTCGGGCGTCGCGGGCCCGGCGGCGGCCCAGACGGCGGCGATCGAGGCGAAGACGGCGGATTATGAATTCACCTATCGCTATCCCGCCGTCGCGGGCCGCATCCGGCCGTTGAAGCGGGCATTGGATGCCGAGGCGGCCGACCTTCGCCGGAAAATGGCGCAGGACGCGGCATCGGATCGGCGGGAGGCCAAGGCTTCCGGCTTCCCCTTTCGCCCCTATTCCTACCAGAAGACGTGGAAGGTCGTGACCGACACGCCGCGCTTCCTCAGCCTGTCGAGCGACAGCTATCATTACACCGGCGGCGCGCATGGTCAGCCCGCCTCTTCGGCGCTGCTCTGGGACAAGGCGGCGGGGCGGCGGCTGGAGACCCAATCGGTCTTCGTCTCGTTGGCCGCGCTGCAAGCCGCGACCCGCACCGATTACTGCGCCCGCCTGAAGGCGGAACAGATGCGGCGCAACCAGGGGGATCTGTCGTCGATGAACGCCTGCCCGCCGCTCAAGGACCTGACCCTGTTGCTGGGATCGAGCAACGGCCGGGCGATCGATAGGATCGGCCTGATCGCCGACCCTTATGTCGCGGGCTCCTATGCCGAGGGCAGCTATGAGGTGACCCTGCCGGTGACGCGGGCGATCCTGGCGGCGGTGAAGCCCGCCTATCGCACGGGCTTTGCGCTGGGACGCTGAACCCGGCGGCCTTGCCACCCGCCGCGATCGGGATACGATCGCGGGGTGGTGACAAGGAGGACCCGGTGGAGATCAGACAGGACGACCCGAACGCACCCTATGTCGCCGATCTGCTGGCGCTCCACTTACGCGAATTGCAGGGGGCGATGGAGGGATATGATTTCGCGCTGGACGCATCGGGCCTGTCGGCGCCGGCGGTGACCTTCTGGACGGCGTGGGAGGGGGAGGCGCTGCTCGGCTTCGGCGCGCTGAAGCAACTCGACCCGCGCCATGGCGAGGTGAAGTCGATGCGCGCCGCATCGGAGGCGCGTGGGAAGGGCGTGGGACGCGCGATGCTCACTCATATCATCGGCGAGGCTCGGGCGCGGGGCTATGACCGCCTCAGCCTGGAAACCGGAACCGCGCCGCTCCATGCGCCCGCCGTCTCGCTGTATCGCAGCGCGGGGTTCGTGCCGTGCGAGGCGTTCGCGGACTATGCGCCCAGCCCGCATAACCAGTTTTTCGCGCTCGATCTGCGGGCGCGCTGACAGGGAGAGCGGGATGAGCGACATGGTGTCGGGAAACTGCCATTGCGGGGCGGTCCGATTCGAGGCGAGGCTGACCGCCGGGTTCGACACGGTCCGACGCTGTACCTGTTCCTATTGCCGGATGCGCGGAGCGGTCGTCGTCTCCGCCGAAATGGGCGGCGTCACCATCCTTCAGGGGGCGGACAGGCTGACCAGCTATCGGTTCAACACGCGGCAAGCGGAGCATTTCTTCTGCTCGGTGTGCGGCATCTATACCCATCATCAGCGGCGATCGAATCCCGATCAATATGGCGTCAACGTTGCCTGTCTGGAGGGGGTATCGCCCTTCGACTTCGCCGAGGTTCCGGTCAATGACGGGGTGAACCACCCCAGCGACACTCACCAACCGGCGCGGCTGGCCGGGGTGCTTCGCTTCGTCCGGGACAAACCCGCATAGGGGTGGCGGGCTTGTGAGGAGGAGATGCGGCTGAACGAGGTGGCCGTATGACATGGAATCGACCTGAGCCGAGCCCCTCCCCTTCAGGGGAGGGGTTGGGGTGGGGCATCACCCCCGGGCCCCTGCGTTTGTGGAAGCGCCCCAC
>NZ_JAXCMJ010000013.1:0-93914 GCF_038084995.1 Sphingomonas sp. 2378 | reverse complement strand
GCTGGGGGGTGCCGGGGGGACCGGCGCGGGGGGTGCCTGGCCGTCAGGCGGCCATGCGGTCGTACAGCGCCAGGCGGGCCACCGCCCGGTCCCGGGCGCTGGTATCCATCTCGCGGGGACGTTCGGTCAGCGCCTTGGGCACATTGGCGAAGGCGGACAGGTTGAAGACATTGGCCTGGGCCTTGGCCTTTTCGGGCACGGCCGCCATCCGGTCCACGAAACCGGCCTCGATCGCCTCGGCCGCGTTGAACCAGGTCTCGGCCTTCATCCACGCCTCGATCTCGGCGGTCGACTTGCCGGTCTTGGCGACATAGCCCTCGGTCAGCACGTCATCGATCTTGCCGAGCAGCGTGGCGGTCGCGGTCATGTCCTCGGCATTGCCCATGGCGAAGGTCCAGGCGCGGTGGATCATGTAGAATCCGCCCTCGGCGATCTCGACCGTGTCGCAGGCCAGGGTGAGCGCCGTCGCGGCCGACGCGGCAAGGCCGTCGACGACCGCCGTGAACTCGGCGGGATGCTCGCGGATCGCGGTCATCATCGCCCTGGCCTCGAACACGTCGCCGCCGGGGGAGTTGATGCGCAGCCGGACCTTCGGCGTCGTGATCGCCGCCAGCTCCTTGGCGAAGTCGGCCGCCGACACGCCCCAAAAACCGTCGATCACGTCATAGACGAACAGGGTCGTCGTTTCGGGCCCGGTCGCTTCGCAACGCAGGCCGGAGCCCTTGCCGCGATTGTCCTGGGCAAGATTAAGCAGCTTGCGCGTCATCTGCGGCATTGTCGTCTGGCTCCATGGGAGGGGCGCCATTGTGGCCGATCGGCGCCGGCGCTGGCGGGAAATAGACCTTGTCGGCGTCGGGATCGGCCAGGGGCGGCAGGTTCTTCATCCGCCGCACCTCGTTCTGGCTCATCCAGCCGGGCAGTTGGTTGCCGCCCAGGGCGGCCTTGAAATAGTCGGCCTGCGACTTGCTGTCGCCGACCTGCATCGCCTCGACGTCGAAATCGACGAAATAGCGCGACGCCCTGGCCCCGATCACCGGGAACAGCTTGCGGGTCAGTTCCTTGGCGAACCGGCGGATATGGGGCACGCAGGTGTAAAGCTTGAAGCCGACGGTCATCTGCTCGATGCCGGTGCCCCAGGTGGTCGCCGCCGACGTCTCGCCGATCATGTGCGGCGGGGTGCCGAAGATCCGCGCCACGTCGACGACCGAATATTGCATCAGCTCGAGAAGCTGGGCGTCCTTCGCGCTGACCGAGACCCGCTTCCACTCGCCGCCATTCTCGATCAGCAGCGGATTATGCGCATTGGCAACGCCTTGCGCCCGCTTGCGCAGATACTCCCGGAACGCGGCCCGCTGTTCCTTCGTGACGGTCACGCCTTCGGGGAACTGGAAATAGTCGTTGGTGAGCAGGCCGCGCTCGAACTGGCCGCTGGTATATTCTCGGCTGGCCAGGTTGATGCCGATCGACTGCGCATGGTGGGCGATCGCCGACAGAGCGCGGATGCCGTTGGTGTCGCGGCCCGGACCCCGGAAATGGATCACATAGGAGCCGTGATGCGTCTCGATCGACCCGTCGAGGTTGGTGAACTGGTACCAGATCCCGCCGCCCGACCGGAACGGCAGGACCCGCGCCGGGTGGTAATAGTCGATTCCCGTGATCGTGCCGTTGCGCGCCTGGCGCATCAGGCCATAGCCGTTGCCGCGCAGGAGCATCGCCATCGCCTGAAGCTCGACGAACTCCGGCCCGCTCATCTCCTCGTTCGGTTCGACCTGGAGGAAGCGGTTATACGGATGGTCGGGGACATAGCGCCGCGCGCCCCCGTCGAGATGCTCGTACACGCCCAGCGGCGCCGACATCATCGTCCCGCTGATCAGGGTCACGCACCGCCACACCGCCGAGGAGCGCATGGCCGTTTCCGGCGTCACCTCGATCCCGGCCGCGCGCTGGCCCCAGCCCATCCACTCGAACTGGGAGAAGTCGCCCACGACCGCCGTCGTGCTGTCGACGGCATTCCGCACCGCCGGGGCCAGGCGCGCCGCCTCGGCCGCTGCGGCGCGTTCGGACAGGCGATAGGACGATATGCTCAAGCGCCGTCCTCCCCGTCCCGATCGCCGTCTTCGCCATCGTCGTCGAGGTCGACGACGAAACTGCCGGTGTAGTTTTCCTTGGTGTCGAGCGGCGCATTGTCGGCCGCGCCCACGCCCATGGCGGTGGTCACGATCCCGTCGATGCGCCCGCGCGACCGCTTCTTGTCGAAGGCGCGGTTCTTCTGCCCATCCTCGGTGATCGCGGCATTGGCTGCGCAGCTATAGGTGACGGGAGAGCTGTCGATCACGATCGTGTCCTTCAGGATGCGATCCTCGAGCCGCTCGATCGAGCGGGGCATGCAATATTGCCGGTCCTCGAACATCACGCGCGTGCCCTGGGCGTGGCGCACCATCTTCAGCCCGCTGCCGACCGGTTTGTCCGGCCCCTCATATTTCCAGGCATCGAAACCGATTTCCTCGCAGGCGGATTCGAAGTCGGCGAATTGCGCGGGGTCGAAGACCAGCTCGACCACGTCATGCTCGGCGCAGATCTCGGCGACGCGGGCGGCGACGAAGGTCTTGTCGATCGTCGCACCGGGGACGGCGGTCAAATGGCCGTCCGCCACCCATTCCTCATAAGGGGCCGAATCCCGCTTCGCCCGGTCGGCCAGGCCGTCCTGCGTCGTCCAGTACCAGGTCTTGCACCACAGGATGTTGTCGCCGTCCCGCCACACCGCCGTCAGGGCGGTCAGGTCGTTCTTTTTCGACAGGTCGAGCGATAGCCAGCATGGGCAGCCGCGCAGGATATTCAACGCGTCGTCGTCGATGGGCCCCAGGATCGCGGCCCATTTCTCCTCGTCGATCCAGAAGTCGGCCGCGCCGGTCGGGATGCCGAAATAGAGCCGCTTGACCGAACTGGCGGTGGACAGCCGCGTCTGGGCGGTCAGCACCTCCTCGCGGATGTTCGCGATCGGATAGGTGATATCCAGCGCCGGAAGCGCCTTTCGCCAGCAGGCCTCGTTGGTGAAGACGGTCTCGCGATCGCGCTTGTCGACGCGGGCGACGAAGGCGAACTGCGTATCGTCCCGCTTCTCGCCCCTGGCGATCAGTTGAGCCGTCTCCGAATAGGAAGTGCCGACGATCTGCGAGGTGGCGGGCGTGTTGGTGCCCAGCACCATCATCGCGCTGCCCGCCACCTTGGTGATAGCCCGTCGCCAGATCTCGATCTGGGCGTCGGTCGTGAACTCGTGGATCTCGTCCGCCAGGACCAGGCGCGGACGCGGTCCCGACTGCGCCGACCCGCCCGCCAGCGGCAGGAAGAAGGACTGCGAGCCGGGATGCTCGATCTTCCAGCTATTGTCGCCCTCGCCGCGCAGGACGACGTGGCCCAGCGCCTCCAGCGTGTCGCCGTCGTCATAGCCGGGCACCTGCGCCCGACACATGGCGGTCGCGTCCTTGAACAGGACGTTGGCGGTCTGCTTGTTGGCGGCGATCGAATAGACTTGGGCACGCGGGAAGCCGCACCAGCCCATGACGTACAGGCCCAGGCCCGCCATCATCGGCGACTTGGCCTGCCCCTTGCCGGTCTCGACCCAGGCGGAGCGGAAGCGCCAGCGGCCCTCCGCGTTGACCCAGCCCATGAGCGAGCCGACCACGAACACCTGATAGGGGATCAGGTGGAAGGGCTTGCCCGCCGCCGGGCCATCG
Source organism: Sphingomonas sp. 2378 (assembly GCF_038084995.1). Classification (NCBI taxonomy): domain Bacteria; kingdom Pseudomonadati; phylum Pseudomonadota; class Alphaproteobacteria; order Sphingomonadales; family Sphingomonadaceae; genus Sphingomonas; species Sphingomonas sp. 2378. The sequence goes on along the minus strand of NZ_JAXCMJ010000013.1, from coordinate 90,180 downwards.
GTGATCGTGAACACCGACGGGAAGAAGTCCAGCGCACGCTGCGCCAGCTCGGGCCGCCAGAAATAGCCCCGCCTGGCCGCATCGCGAAGGTCGCGCAGATGGCGTTCGCAGGCATAGCGGACCAGATCGCCCACGACGAAATCGCCGCGGACCGCCGCCTCGGCCCATGCCGTGGTGGGATCTGTCGCCGCCCGGCCGCTAACCCTTCGGCCCAAGGAACTGGTCCGCCCCGGCGGTGCCCCGGCGCTGCTTGGCCACCTTGCCAACCTTGCTCCGGCGACCCGGGGACAGGCCCAGCTGCGCCTCCAGCCGCTCGGCGGTCGTCTCCGCCTCGCGCATCGCCTTGTAATAGATCGACAGCCGGTCGATCGCCTTGCTGTTCTCCTTGTTCGCCTCGGTGACCAGGCCGGTCGCCGCCACCTCGCGCGAGCAGCGGTCGTAGACGATATAGGCCAGCACCAGGCGCTGGAGCGCGTGGCCGTTCGATGACGACAGGATCTCCCGCGACATCATTTCCTGAACGATGCGCCGCCAATGCCCGCGCGCGACCGCCTGCTCATCGGCATTGGGCAACAGCGCGGGCCAATCGGGCTGGGCGACGATCGTCTCGTCGACGGGCGGCTCGGCCGGGGCGGCACGGGTCGGTTTCCTCGCCATGGCACCTCGCTTTCGCCCGAACTTTTTACCTAAAAAATGCTCGCGCAGCGCATGAAGGGGACCGCCGGTGTCCGGGGCGCGGCCGCTTCAGACTTTTGACCCCCCGGGGGGTGTAGGCCGTCGTCGGCGACCATGATCGGCGGTGTCGGCCGCGCGCCTTCCATTCCATTGATGGTCAGGGCTGGTCGGTCGACCGTTGCGTCCGACACCGCGTGCGGCGATCGGCACAGCGTGCCCGAACTGCTCGGCCGTCACCTTCAGGTGGCACGGATCGCACAGGTTCCGGGTGTTGTCGTCAACATCGAGACCACCCAGGGCGAGCGGCGTGATGTGATCGACCACGGTGGCAGCGACCGTCCGGCCCGCCTTCAGGCAATGCTCGCACAGGCCGTTCGTGCGGCGAAGGCGGCGCTGGCGCTGGCGCTGGCCAGCCCGACCGCGAAGCCGCTGGACGGGCTTGATCAGGCGACCAGATCGGTCAGCTTGGCCCGGACGCGCCTGGCTCGCTCGCCTTCCGCGTCCGCCTCCTTGGCCAGCAGGATATCGGCCTGCGACCGCAGCGTGGCGGCGCGGCTGGCCTGCACCTCCTCGGCAGCAGTCAGTTGCTCGGCCAGCTGACCGAGGAAAGACACGATGCCGTCGACCGTCTTGGTCGGCAACATGATGGCGAGCAGCGCAACGATGAACTTCATGGGGCCTCCATGGCGGCGGAAGGCGTCACGACCCGAAACAGGCCGGACACCGGAAAGGAAGGGTGAGGATCACGCCGAAGCCATGTCGATCGACACGGCGCGCCACGAGGCGTCCGGCTGCGGCCGGTCGTAGAAGCGCATATAGGTGCGGGTCGAAACCACCCGCATCGAGTCCCGGATCGCCTCCATGGCCCGCTTCCAGCGCTCGTTGCTGGTCTCGACGCGAAGCAGCATGAACAGCGCGCCGCGATTGATCTTGCCCTGCTGGTCGACCTGGAACACCCGGTTGACGAGCGCCCGCATCTCATGGGCGCTGCCCTCGCTCCATTCGGTCAGGCATTCGTCGACCAGCGCCTTGGCGGCCTGAAGCTCGGGGCCGAACTCCAGCAGGTCCGACACCTGCACCTGCACCTTCATGCAGCCATCGAACGACAACAGGGTGAGGTTGCCCTTGGTGCCGCCCACGGTCGCGCCGTACTGCTGCGCCAGCAACTCCTGGAAGGCGGTGACGCGGTCGAAGGCCCGCCGCTTGAACGCCGCGATCTGCTCGGACAGCGCCCTGGCCTCGACCAGCATGTCCCGCACGGTCTCGTCCATCAACAGGTCCTGCGCCTTCACCGACGCCAGAGGGACAAGCGAGCCCTTCGCGTCGCGCAGATAGGGCTGGCCACCGACATCGATGGCGGCGGGATGCTGGCGGTCGGTCATGCCGCGCTCGGACTGGCGGCGTCGGTCGTCAGCGCGGCGCCGATCCGACCAAAGGTGTCGAAGTCGAGCAACGCCAACTGATTGCGGGCGGCATGCAACTCGGCATGGACCTGCGCCAACCACCGTCGCGTGACCAGAACCGTATCGCGCGGCGCACCCGCGCTCGCGACACGATCGAGTGCGGCCAGATCAAGGGCTTTCGACATCGTCACCATCCTGCGGAACGGCCATCGGCGCTGACCCACAGCGGCGCGGCGGTTGGGCGGGCGTCGGGCCCGCGAAAGGGTTTGACCAGGTCCCGCGCGATGCGGTGCGCCTCGGTCTCCAACTCGTTGTGCTCCGCGACCGATCGCGCCCCCGACCGCACCCGCCGGATCAGCGCCTCCAGCCGATCGCGCGCGGCTTCCAGATCATCGGCGGGGTGGCGCCGCTGCACGCCCGGGGGAGAGGCGGCAGCGGCGCGGCCCGCGACACCGGCGGTCGTGCTACGGTGGGTTTGGGCCATCTCGGCATCTCCAGGACGCAAAAAGGCCCGCCTCCAGGGGGGAGAGGCGGGCCTTCCGGTCAGGTCGCAATTATCGCGGGGTCGAAATGGCCCGAAATATGACCGCTTGGGTAGGGTCTAATTTGGGCCACCCGTCACTCGCCCCGCTGGACCCAGATCGTCCCGTCGCAAAGCGCGTCACCCGGCCTAGCCCCCATCGGCCCGCGAACGTCGCCGGGCCGGTTCATGCGATGCCAACAGGGGTTTTCACGATGGCAGGGCTTGCCGCCTATCGCAGCTTCGCCTTGTCCGACTGCGGGATGGCATTCACGATGGCGGTGACGGCCACGGCATAGGGATGAACGCCTTCGGGCGTCGGCTGGCTGGTCAGGACGGGCCACGTGCCCGGAGCCGCCGCATCGTACCAGAAGGGCCGGGTATCGATATAGGCGGCGATCCGCCCGTCCGCGCCCGCTTGCTTATAGGCCTCAAGCTGCCACTTGAAGCCGCTGCCCCAGCCGCCGCTGGGCGTACCCCATTCGTTGCCCGTCACGGGCGTCTGACTGGCCCGGCTCATCCACAGGTCGGTGCTGGTCGTGCGGGGCAGGACGCCGGTGGCGACCACGCGAACACCCGGATAACGCGCCACGAACCGGTCGATAAAGCCGGTATAGTTGCTCCGCATGGTCGTATATTTGGTGTTCAGGTCGTTCTGGCCCATCTGGTTGACCAGGACCGTGAACGGCAGGGCACGGCCCGTGTTGAACTGCGCCGCCTGGTCCATCACCTGCCAGCGCAGCAGCGCGCCGGTGTTCAGCTCGAGGCTCGATTTGGTGCCCGGCATGCCGATCATGAAATGCGGTACGCGGCCATAGGTCGCATCGGCGGTGTCCAGCCACTTGCGCAGCCAGCCGAGATTGCCGCGCGTGTCGGCCTCGACGGCATATTCCTGACGGGCCTCGCCGATGCTGTCGACCGCGCCGAGCACGACGGGACGGCCGTCCCACCCCTTGGCGACACACAGGTCGGGACCGTAATAGGCCGGCTGCGACTGGCCGCTGCCCGTGTCGAGCGACGGCGTGCTGAAGTCGTTCGGCGTGTCGAGATGCGAAACGACGCTGGCCAGGTCGGTCCCGCCCCACACACGTTCGCCACGACCGGCCTGGATCCGATAGACCGGGATCTGCCTTTCGCCAGCGGCGGTGTGATAGGCGGTGGTCATCGCCACATTGCTATTGGCCGGAATGCCGCCCGCCAGGTCGATCGGATCGGTCCAGACACCTGTCGAACCGCTGTCGATCGTGGCGCTTGCGGCCTCGTTGAACGTCGCGCGAACCTTGGTCGCGCCGATCGCCAGCCAGAAGCCGTCCACGTTCGTCGCGTTGCCCGGCAAGAGCGATTCCTGCGGCGCATTGCCCCCCTCGGTCGACGCAAAGCCCGCAAAATGACAGCGAACGGACGTCACGGCATTTTGCGGCGACCCCACGACGATGCGGGTCATCACGAACGGCGTCTCGCTCGCAGCGGTCAGCAGCGCGCCGCTGGGCATGCGCAGCCGCGTGAAGGCGATCATATACCGCTCGGGATTCCCGGCGGCCGGGGTCGGTGTCGCCGTGGGGGTCGGTGTCGGCGTCGGTGTCGGCATGACGATCGGCAACCCATCGGGTGCATCGAATGCGCCGTTCATCGCGACGGTGCAGCTGCCGATCATCAACGACAGCGCGAGTGGTATGCTGGTCGCAGCGGTACCCATGAATATTGCCCCCAAAACTTATTGATTAATCGGGCAAATGCATGGACTCGGCTCTCGCACGCAATCGGGATAGTTTCGCGCGAATCTCGAATAAAGACAGAAAAACAATGGCGAAACGGCCTACAAAATCCCCGCATGGGCGGCCGCCAGCGTCGCCGGGCCGATCTCCTTGCGCGCCTGCGCCCGATAGCGGGGCCAGGCGTCCAGCGCCTCGATCAGCAGCGTCTTCGCCCGCCGATGCGCCATCCCATAACGCGCCGCCGCGACCGTGAAGGCGACACCGCCCACGATCATATCGAGTACCGCCGCAGGCTTGGGAAGCGACGCCCGCCAGTTCGTATAGGCGACTTCCGCCTGCACCGCCCCCAGCGCTTCGTAGAACATGGCCGGGCCACGCGGCGAACGGTCCACCCGCGCCTCGATGCTGGCGATCGCGATCGCGACGTCGCCCACGACGATGCGATGCGCGGCATAGATCGCCTCGGCCGCCGCCAGCTGGTCCTTGTCGATATGCCCGGCGCTGAACAGCCGCGCCAGCGATCCCTCGGTCCGGTGCGCGACATCGCGCAGCGTCTCGGGCGTCGCTTCCTTGCCGGTGAACCGGCGGTCTTCCTTCAGCCGCTGTTCGTGCGCGCGGGCCGCCGCGTTGCGCAGGGCCTTGCGTTCCTGGCGGTTGAGCCCGGTCGTATCGATCCTGGGCATGACGCGCGGTTTGCCCAGCACCAGGCGATGCACGCGGTCCGCCTCGCGCGCGCGGCTGGCGGCGATCCGGGCCATGGTTTCGCCGGGATCGCGATAGGACGGACATGGTGCGGTGGCCAGGAGGCGGGCGGCTTGCGCGGCCAGGCCGAAATTCTGTGTCATGCGAAATTCACCCCAGTGTCATCCGGGGCGTATCCCAGCGCTCGGCGCGGCGGCAGGGTCGGATTTGGGCCGCGCCTCAGTCCTGCCCAGGATCGAAGTCGAGCACAGGCTCCATGGGAGGTGGGGCGGGCCCCCGGACGATATCGTCGTCCACGATATATCCCGCCTTCCGCAATTCGCACAGCGCCTCGGCCAGCCGGTCGGGCAGGACGATCCCGCGCGCGCCCGGGCGTCGGAATATCAATCGCTCCGCCTCCAGGACGCGCAGCGACGCCTTCACCCCGCTGCGGCTCGAGCCCGTACCTTCGGCGATTTCGGAGATGGAGGGCGATCCGCCCCACCGCGCGACATACGCCCGGATAAAGGCCAGTACGAGCAGCTTGCGGCTCGCCATCGCCGGTTGCAGACGCAGCGCCTCTTCCATCGATATCGATATGCTCCCCGGTCGATTAATATAGGGAGTATCAACATTGTAGGAAAGGCACCGCCGCCCATGCGACGGCACCGGTCACGCCCGCTCCGGCAGGGCCCGTCTTCCGACCGACCGCACGCCGCGCGACGGCGCGCCGGGCGACGCGCTGGCGGTGGTCGGCGACTTTCCGATCAGCCCCGCGCCGCCAGCAGCATCCGCGCACCTTCGGCAAGGAAGCCCGAACGATTGGTCGAAATCTTGTCGATCGCCGCGATCAGGCTTTCGTCCATCGTGACGTTGATCCGACGTTGCTTGCTCGGCAGCTCGGCACGGACCAGCACGCGCGCGGCTTCATCCACGTCCGGATCGCGGGCGACCGCATCCAGCTCGGATGGAGACGGGATGGCGTCGCCATATTCGGCCGACAACTTGATATGGCCGTTCAACGCCACCTCGGCGTTGCGCGCGGCCTGCTGCAAGGTGTCGCCGAACGACGTGCAGCCGGGCACGTCCGGGAAGTAAACCCCGAAGCCCTTCGTGGCCCGCTCGATGATCGCGGGATAATAAGCGATTCCCATGGTCACAGTCCTTTCTAAGCCGTGAGGGAGGAGAAGGTCGAAGCCGGGGGGCTCCGCTGACCCTTAGGTCAGCTTCACCCCCGTTTGCCTCTCGATGCTTTTCAAAGTTCCGATTGGCATTTCGCGTTTCGGGTGGGGGACGGTGGCTGTTCCGGGCTTGGTGGGGTGCCTGAAGTGCCTGTGGCTTCCACTCTGCCGGACCTCGAACCATCCGTCGGCTCCGATCCGCTTTATGACTTCCTTGCTTGTCATCTCCTTCCCCCTTGATGAGTGTGTATATACACACTCAGGGGGGGGCAAGGCGCAAGAGAAAAGTGTGTATAGTGTGTATTAATTCACGCGGCGCGGCGAATGGCGATGCTCGGTGAAAAGTGTTTTCCTACAGGCACTTGTTCCTGTCTTGTTCTGGTCATGGACGAATCAGAGGAAATGATCGCCGGGTTTTTCCATCTCACCCGCTCCCTGCGCCGGGAGCGTGAACGGCAGGAAAAGTCACGCGCGAACAAGGACGATCCCATCATGCGCGCGATCCTCAACCGGATCGAAAATGAGCGGCGACGTGCGCTGCGCCAGGCGCGCCTCGAATGGGCGGAAGATCGCGACGAATGGGAACGGCGATGGCGATAGCGGACGGCTTCAGCCCGAAGCGTTCGCCTCGGTGGCGCGCCGAGAAATATCGCGCGCGCGCGCGATAGTGTCCTGTGCGGCCGCGATATAGGCCGGGTCGCCTTCTGCCAGCGCATCGGCAAGCAACTCGGCCTGATCGTCGGTGCCGGTCAGATATTCCGCCGCGTCGAAGGGAATGGTTTTCGTCGGCATCGCCTACGCCGCGATCGGCTCGCCCACCCGGATCTCGCCCACCCGCGCGCGGACCTGCGCCAGGTCATAGGCGGCCTGCATCCGGAGCAGCGTCTCCGGATCGAGGCCGAATACCTTCTGCACCCGAATAGCCATTTCCGGCGTGACGCTGTTGTGTCCGTTCAGGACGGGGCTAAGCGACTGCCGCGTCACGCCTAGGCGCGCTGCTGCGTCGACGACGGTCAGGTCGTGCGCGTCGATCAGCTCGGCGCGCATCCACACGCCCGGATGGATGAACATGCTGTCGTGCAGCTTGATAGCCATCAGTGATAATCCTCCAGATCAAGTTCGATGATCGCCCCGGCCTCATCCAGCCGGAAGGTCATCCGCCAGTTGCGGGTGACGGTCAGCGACCATGTTCCCGCGCGATCGCCGGTCAACTGGTGAGCGCCATAGTTCGGGGGAACCATCAACGCGTCCACCGAGGTGGCGGCATGAAGGAAAGCGATCATCCCGCGAAGCCGCTCGACCAGCTTTCCGTCGAGCCCCCGGCTGTTGCCGGTTTCGGCGAAGCGGCGGAGCGCCTTGTGCGAGATGGTTTCGATTTCCATGCCCGCAATCTAGTGCCAGCCGCCCGGAACGTCAAGCGTCGCTTGACGCTTTACGCTTAGATTCGAGAACGACCCAGCCCCATGACGAATGTCGGGCGATCCCCAAACGACGCGGTGGTCAATGCGGCTTGGTGAAGGGTATGGCGAATCAGCCCTTCAAAGGTACGGTCATCGTATGGATCATCCTCATATTCTTGCACCATCACCTCATTGTATAAATCAAGGAAATATCCGATAGAGGAAACTAGAATTTTGATCTCACGCCGTTGTCGAAAATTGATCGTCTTCGCATGGCCGATGACCTCTTTAAAATAATCCTTAGCAATGCCCATTTCTTTCTGGAATTCTGACATTTTTTTATGCCAGCCGGGCGCGTATGAACCATCTGCTTCGAAATATTTCAAAGCCTCCGAAGATGCGAAAAGGACGTGCTCGACCTCCTCAACGATATCTTTCTGCTCGACCTGACGCTCTTGATTGATAGCTCTGTCGGCCAACCATGCCGCACCCAACACCGTCCCGACCGCACCGACCAAGGCGCCAATAAGCGCTCCAGAAAAAGCGAAGACGTCATCACTCTTCAGCCCAAGGTAGAGCAGCATGGTAACCGCCCCGCCAAATAGCCCCGCGATCGCGAAGCCTGCCAAACCGAAAACCCACTGATCCCGTCTGATTGCCACCAAAAGCCCCCTCAAAATCAGTTCCTGTTCAACCTGGTCGGAAACACCGGCCCCCGCACGGTCATCAGGTCGGCTGGATAGGGTCGTTGCAACGCCACCACGTCGTCATAGCTGCCGGTCAACCACCGCTCCTGGTCGTCGGGTGCCAGAATCGTGATCATCGCCTTCGGGTGGATCGGTCGCACCAGCTCGTTCGCGTCGCAGGTGACCATGGCGAAGTACCGGACGCCGTCGATCTCGCGCCAGAAACCGGCGATGGTGAAGATGGGCTGGTCCTGAAGGGCGAACCACATCTCCCCCTTGATCGGCGCGCCGTCGCCGACCGCGTGCTTGTCCGGCGTCCACTCGCAAAACTCGGTGAGGGGGATGAGGCAGCGCTGCTCGGGCCGCTCGGCCAGCCTGCGCCATTGGGGCAGGGCCAGGTTGCGCACGTTCGTCATGGGATAGGGCGCGCCCTTGCCCGCCACGTCCCAGGCCATGACATCGAGCCCCAGGCCGCCCGCTTCACCCCGCCGCAGCACATAGGCGCGCGATCGGGGAAACAACTCCTGCGGATGGAAGCGATTGTCGCGCGGCTGCTCGGTCAGCCATTCGGCCTGGAAGTCGCGGAACAGGTCGCCCGCCTCGCCCTTGAACCGCGCCCGATTACACATGCCGCCTCCTCAACATCGACCGATCCGGCCACCCACGTCCCAATCGGACCGATACCGCGCCTGCCCGCGCCGCAGCTGGCCGCATGACAGATCCTCGCCCCCGGCCGAAACGAAGGCCAGCGTCCGGCCATAGCGATCGCGGCCGACGCGCTTGATGGCGATCGGCGCGACCAGCGCGCGCTGGAGGCTGCTCCGCGAGGCGACGGGATCGCCGGCGACGCACCGCCGACCCGGCCTGCAATGGCCGGGCATCTCCGGCGCATCGATCCCGATCAGCCGGATGCGCTCGCGCCCGCAGCGCAGCGTGTCGCCGTCCACCGCCCGACACCGGCCCCTCGCCTCGATCGCTTGCGGCAGGAGCAGCGCCGCCATCGCCAGGATGTTCGACCCGCGCACGCTACCGGGTGAACAGCCAGAGCAGAAAGGCCATTCCCGCGATGCCAAACGCGACATAAGCGGCCCAGCTATCGACCTGGCGCTGATGGGCTGCCGCCTCCGCCCGGATCTGCTCCAGCTTCGCCGCATCCGCTTCCGCCGCGTCCTCGGCCGCCGCCTCCTCCGGATTGATGACCCGGAGTTTCGCTCGCGCCGCCGCGATCTTGCCCTGCACCTCGGCCGCCATGGTCGGAGTCAGGCCAGCGGAAAGCGCCTCCTTCCCGGCGCTGACCATCAGCTTCAACCCCTGCTCGAAGTCCGGCACCCATCGCAGGCCGACCTCCATGGCATCCAGTATCGCGAGCGAAACCGTCGCGCGGCGCTCCGCCATCCCCTGCACCGCCGCGAACTGCACGACATGCTCTTGCAGGCGGATCAGCGTCTTCAAGCCGATGTTGGTCAATTCGGCGATGGCGAACCTGGCCGTCAGCGGCCGATCCTCCTCGGGCGACGTCGCGATCGCGTGGCCGAAGGACACGGCCACTTCCCGCATGCGGACATTGTCGAGACTGGATTGTTGCGCGACGGCATTCCCCTTGCCCAGCCACGCCTCCGACACGGTCGGGTCGATCTCCAGCACCCTGTTGAAGTAGCTTATGGCCTCTTCGTTATTGCCCGCTTCGACCGCCGTTCGCGCCATGCCGAGCAAATTCGGAATGGCATCATGCCCCTGTGCCACAAAACCCCCCGTGCTTATCGGTTAACGGACGGGCGCTTCCGCCGTCCCGTCGACAGGGATCGAACCAGCCCGCCGCAGCCCCGGTCATCAACAGGAAAAGCATCCGCTTTGACGCGTACCGCGCATTTTCCATCGTGATTCGCCAAGCGCTCTCCAACCCCACCGGCCTCATTTCCAGAAGGCCGTTACGACGCATGAGTTACATCCTGCCCGAGCCCGCCTGCCCGCTCGGATGCACGCCCTGCACCGTCAGGTGTTCGACGATCGCGGGCGTTGTTGCCGAGCGCCATGATCGGTTGCAGCATTTGCTTCATCGCGCGCGGTCCGAACCGGGTGCCGTGACAAGCGAGCAGATCGCGCATTCGAGAGCGCTTTGGGAAGCTGCCGTGCGAGCTCGAGAGCGAGCTCGTCCCCTTCCAGACCAGGCGATGCCTCCAGGAGACCAGCAAACATCTCGGCCAGCGCGGGCTCGCTAGGCAGCATGACGTCCATGGTCACCGTTTGAAACGACGGCTCCCGAGGTGGAATCGGAGCATCGACATCGGGATCGTCCGTGGCTCCGGTCAGATACGCCGTGGTGGTCGCCAACTCCCGAGCGATCTGGTGCAGATGCGTGGTCGCGTACTGCTTACCGGACAGCAGCCTGGTTATCGTCGGTTGGGTGACGCCTACGGCGCGTGCCAACGCATTCGCGGAAAATCCCCGCGTTTCCATAAGCTGCCGCAATCGCGCCCGATCGATCATGCGCGGACGCTATACTTTTCCGTATTGCCTCCCCATCATATTATCCGTATTAGTGCCATATACCGATTCGTATAGATTGAACGACGGGAGGCAGCGCGGTGACGATATCGCCGGGACAGTATGGGACACCGCTGGAGGCGATCCAGGCGGCCGTCTCGATTCTCGGTGGACAGGCCCCGACGGCCCGCGTTGCCCATGTCACGCAGCCCACCGTCTGGCGTTGGGTCAAAGGCAAGGCGCGCGTTTCGCCCCATGCCTGCATCCCGATCGAGGATCATTCGGGCGTGTCCCGTCACGATCTGCGCCCTGACGTTTTCCCGCGCGACCCCAGCCCTGCGGCGCCCAGCGCCCCGCCCCTGATCGGATCGGCGCGCCCGTGACCGGCCGAATCGCCCTCCCTCTCGTCCGCCAGTCGGGTGGCGAGCGCCAGCAGCGCCGTTCGGGGTTGATACCGCTGCTGGCGTCCTGTTTCTCATCGAGCAACGATATCGCCAGCATAGCGGGGCGTCCGTCGCCATCGCCGCGCCGTTTGGCGATCAAACTCACTGGTAGACGGACCGTCGAGGGTCGGCGGTGGGTACGCTCGGCAGGGGATGCCCGCCATCGACCAATCCAGCGCGTTGAAGCGCATCCTGCCGTGGCTGTTCGCAACACCACGGTAACCGAAGCTGGCGACGCATCCCGCGTCGCCAGCAGAGGACTGGCGGTATGACCGGCCCTCTAAGTCATCGGGACGCCGAGGCAAGGATAGAGGCGGCCTCGTGGACGCCCGCCCGGTACCTTGTGCTGACGTCAATTTACGCTGTCAGTGATGATCACGACGCCAAGCCCCGTCGTTTTTTCGCCTTCACTGCCAACCGCCATGGGTTTCGGAATGCGTTGGAACCAGCTTGTCCCGATGCGAAGGAAACTACCGATCGGCGCGCTCTGACTAAGCCCGGCTTCCATAAGTGTTTGGTGAATGCTTACCGCACTCGCCGCGCCGTCCTTGAACTGAAATTCGACACCGTTGCCAGAAAATGGCTCGATTGTACCGCTTCCGGTACCGTGAAGAACCATACGACAGTTCCGGAAAGTGCAGTCGATGTAGTCATTTCCGTCGAGAATCAGCTCTTCGTTTTCAAACGTTCGGTTTTCATACCTCATGTCAATACGACTCCCATCGTGGTTAACGCGGCCACAGTAACCGAAGGCGGAGGCGCGTCCAGCCCCACCGGTGGAGGGCGCATGGCATGACCTATTCCCGTGATCCCATGACCTTCGAGGCGGCGCTGGACATGATCGTCGACCGCATCGGGCAACCGGCCGCTTTGAAGGTCGCCAGACGCGCGCGCCGCACGCTCGCCGACTGGTCCAATCCGCATTGCGAGCTTACGCCCCCCATCAAGACGGCGCTGGCGCTGGACTGCGCCTGGCGCGCGTCCGGCGGGACGGGCGCGCCGATGCTCGATACCTATCGCCGCCTGTTCGAATCGAGCGCGCCCTCGGCGGTGGCCGTCGACCAGGGCGCGCTGCCCGACCTGACCGTGCTGTGCATCAAGGAAGGCGCGGAGGCGAAAGCCGCCCTCGTCGTCGCGATGCAGCCGAGCGCCACCGCCCGCCAGCGCCGCGAGGCGTTGCAGGAGGTGACGCAAGGCATCGCGGCCTTCGAGTCCACGCTTCCCCACCTGATGGTCCTGCAACCGCCATGACCGCCGCCGCCGATCGTACTCCCGAACTCCCATCGAACGACCCGACGCCGCCCCCGCCGATCCGACCCGATCGGCGGAGCGGCAAATTGCTGCCCGGAGCCCGACCGACCCATGACGATCGCCTGCGATATCGATGAACTGCTGGTGGCACTTTCCGAGGCGCGGGTCGCCCGCGACCGCGTCGCGCGCCAGCTCCCCGACGGCGTCGTCCAGGACACGAGCGAACAGACCCTGCTCGTCCAGCGCCTTAACGGCGCATTCGTCCACCTGTCGCGCGCCGTGCTCGACATGCGCCTAGCGGTCGATCCGTTTCTCGACGCGCAGATCCTCGACATCACCCCGGAGCGCCGCCGGTGATCACGCCCGGCGCCTATCTCAAGGCCCTGCGCTGCGGTGCCCGCCAGTCGCTGAACGACATGGCGGCGGCCATCGACACGGTGCCGCACCTGACCGACTTCGAACGGGCCGAATGGCTGGAGCGGATCGAGGCCGATATCGCGCCGATCGATCTCACCACGCTCGCCGTGCTGAGCCGTGTCTACCCGATCGATAGCGCGGTCCTCTACGAACTGGAGCGGCATCGCTGCGGCATCGAGGAGGCGACGACCCCGCTCTGCCTCATCTGCGGCAAGACCGACCGGGCGAAATGCACCGTGGGCCATGAAGCCGCCTGCCGCTGGACCGCGCCCCCTCGTCGCGCAGGAGTCCCCGCATGATGGCCGAATTCCATCGCCGCGTGACGACGACGCTGCGGACCCTGACCTTCGTCACGGCGATCATGGCCGGTCTGGCGACGGCGTTCCTGCTGATGGGCCACCCGCGCGTCGCGCTCGCCGCCGTCATCCTGATCCTTTTCGCGCAGATCATCTCGATCGAGACGCTGCGTGCCTTCGCCGTCCTCCAGAGCCGGGAGCCCCGCCGATGAAGCCGACCGCGCCCACCTCGCTGCACCCGATGACGTGCCGCTGTGCCGATTGCCGTCCCGTCGAAACTCCGGCCGACAATCACCTGCGCCCGAACGATATCGCCCTGCTGGCGATCGCGGGCGTGATCGTCGGCCTGATCCTCGCCGAGCTGCTCGACTGGATGATCGCCGGCCCCGGCGTCATCCCGGAGTTGGGGCTGTGAGCGTCGAGGACCACGCAAGGAAGCTGGGTGATCGGCTCAAGGACATGCCCGTCCTCGTCACCCGGGCCGACGTGCTGGAGTATCTGGCCAAGCTGAGCAGCAACATGGCTGACGGGCTGGGGATGGGCAACGTCATTTGCGACATCGCACGCGACGCCCATGATCCCGGCCTCGACGCACTCGCCGCCGTGTGGAAGGCAAAGCTGCCCGCGCCCGATCTTCAGATCGCCGCCGCGCAGGATGCCGCCACCTACCTCCGATCGCTGGCGGCGGAAGACCGCATCATCGCGGCCCGCACCGCTGCCGACCAGGCCAAGAGGGAGCCCACCCGTGGCTAATGCCCAAGACCATGCGAACCATGAACTCGTGCGGCGCATCGGCGCTGCCATGCAGGACGATCTCGAACTGGTCATGAACGGCCACTTGCTATCGGCCCAGGTCGTTCTGTCGCCGGGCGAGGTGGCGTTCCTGCTGCTCAAGACCGCGTCGAACGTCATGCGGGGCGCGATGCTGTACATGTTGCAGACCAAGCTAGACGAACCGACGCTCGACGAAGTGTGCGATGGTGCCGAAAGGGCCTTTGCCGAACTGGTGAAGAATGGCCGCCCGCAGGTCATGGCGAAGTTCGTCGAACTGACCGCAACGCAGCCCCACGCTCGTTAGGGATCGAAAGCGTGACGCTCCCCGTCTCCACCCTGAGCGCAATCGGTCGCGAAGCCGAGGAAGACATGCGCGCCGAGCTGGCCGTGCGCTTTCCCGACGCTCGACGGATCGGCGCATATGAGAAAGCGCTGTTGCGGCAGATGCTGGACATCGTCTGGCAGCGCCGCATCGCTCACCATTATCGCATGCGCAACGAGGGCGAGAGCCTCGAAGGCAACGAGAAGCGGGCGGCCGAGGAGGAGGCATTCCGAAACGGCGGCCGGTATCGCGCCATCATGGCGGTCATGAGCGCGGCATACCGCGCCCAGCAGCGCTTCCTGGAGATCAACCCGGATCGCGAGCGCCGCCAGTCCGTGCTCGACCGTATTTCGGCATGGCGGTTGACGGTAGCGCAGACCCACGGTGCCAAGACGTCCATCCTACAGGCTGTCCGTGGCCGGGGTGAAATCAGCCCCCGCTGGCGCGTGGGGTCCAATAATCCTTGGGGCCCGGGCGAAGCCTGCCTGTCCAATAGCGAGACGACCTGCATCCATTGCGGCGCGCCCGGCGACGATCTCATCATTTTCGACGGGCAAGAGCACTGCCCGAGCTGCGGCGAAGGCTGGGTCGTGGGCGATTATCACTGGCTGTCGCTGGCGGACTGCCTCGCCTACCGCGACGATCGCGAGGCCGGGCGCGTCCAGGACGATGAGCCGAACGGCTGGCGTGGGCATTTCGCCATGTCGGTCGGCCATCTCGTGGGTATCGCCGCATGAAGCGTCCGACCCACCGATCCCGCGACATCGTCGCCGGTTGCTTCACCTGCAACGGCACCGCCCCGATCTGGACCGCCGCCAACGCGCAGGCGCTGGCCGCGAAGCACCATGACGCCACCAAGCACCAGACCTGGTGCGACATCGTCATGTCCATCCGATACGGCGAAGCCGACCGGGACGACCGCCAGACCGACATCGAGGATGCGATCGCGGAGCGCGCCGCGTGACCGAACGCCTGGAACGAGCCGCCGGCGTCACTCCCACCTTGCGGGGGCGATTATGACGCCCGCCCTGGCTGCCCTGGTCGACGCGATTGCAGGGCTCATGGTCGCAGAGGATGCTGCGCGCACCAACAAGAATCGGAGTGAACCATGTTACGCGCAGCGATCTACGCTCGCTTCTCCTCGGAACGACAGTCCGCCACCTCGGCCGAAGACCAGATCGCGCTCTGCACCGAAAGAGCCCGGCGCGAAGGCTGGGAGGTCGCCGGGGTCTACACGGACATCGCGATCAGCGGCGCATCCAACCGGCGGCCTGGGATGACGGCACTGCTGGCGGACGCGTCCGCCGGCGCATTCGATATCGTGCTGTCCGAAGCGATCGACCGCATTTCGCGCAACCAGGCGGATATCGCGACGATCTTCCAGCGGCTGGAATTCGCCAACGTCCCGATCGAGACCCTGTCCGAGGGGCGCATCACCGAGATGCACATCGGGTTCAAGGGCACCATGTCGGCGGTCTTCCTGAAGGATCTCGCCGACAAGATCCGGCGCGGGCAGCGCGGCGCCGTCTCGCGCGGGCGCATTCCGGGCGGGCTGGCCTATGGCTATCGCGTCGTGCCCCGAATCAACGACCGGGGCGAACTGGACCGGGGCCTGCGCGAAATCGTGCCGGAAGAGGCGGCGGTCATCCGTCGCGTCTATCGGGAGTATCTGGCCGGTCGGAGCCCGAAGGCGATCGCCCACGACCTGAATTGCGAAGGCATCCCCTCCCCTGCTGGCGGCGAATGGCGGGCGTCCTCGATCGCCGGGCACCGGGCTCGCCGCCTGGGGATGCTGCACAACCCGATCTACGCGGGGCGCTTCCTCTATGGCCGCGTAACCATGAAGCGCGATCCGGACAGCCGCAAACGCATCTCCCGCGTCACCTCGTCCGAGGACCAGGTCATGGTCGACATGCCCGAGCTGCGAATCGTCGACGAGGAGACGTGGCAGGCCGTCCAGGACCAGACCGAGCAGCGCGCGACCGGCCCGATGGGCCAGCACAAGCGCCCGCGCCACCTGCTCTCCGGGCTGATCACCTGCGGCAAATGCGGCGGGTCGGTATCGATCGTTGGGGGAAAGCGGCTGGGCTGTATCCGCCATCGCGAAGCGGGCACCTGCGAGGTGCGCAAGACGATCTGCCGCGAGGAGCTGGAGGGGCGGGTGCTGGCGGGCATCGTCAACAACCTGCTCTCGCCCGAGGCGATCTCGCTGCTGGTCCAGCGGTACCATGTCAAGGCGGCCGAATATGAGAAACGCGACCGCGAATCGCTGGACGCCATCGATAAGCGTCTCGGCGCGGCGGAACGTGCAATCGCCCGCCTCGTCGCGGCGATCGCGGAAGGCGCGGCGGACTTTACGGAGATTCGCGAAGCCCTGGCGGCGCGGAAGGCCGATCGCGATTCGCTGATCCGCCAGCGCCAGGAGCTCGCTGCGGACAGTGTGGTGATCATGAACCCAGGCGTCGTCGACGACTATCGCCGCCGCGTGAAATCGCTGTCGCGGACGCTGGACGAATCGACAGGGGTCGAACAGGCCGAGGTGAAGCAACGGCTGCGCGACTTGATCGAAGGCGTGAAGATCCGTCCGACCAATACCGATTGGGATATCGAGGTTCTGTCGTCTCTGGGATCGGCAGTCGCTCTCGCGACGTCTCCCCAGAACCCCCGAAGGGGTTCTGGAAAGTCTGCACCGGTGGTAGCGAAGGAGGGACTTGAACCCCCGACACGCGGATTATGATTCCGCTGCTCTAACCAGCTGAGCTACTTCGCCATGCCAGGCGTTCCACCCGGTGGAGGCGCGCCTATAGACAGGGGTTTTCAGGGCGTCAAGCAAACAAATGCCGCGAGATCATTTCCCACGGACCGCCCCGATACCACCATGCGCCCAGCCCGATCAGTTCGACCGCGCGGGGCCGGAAATCGCGCTCCATCTGTTGCAGCAGCAGCTTGGCGGTGGTCGGCGTCACCTTGTTCTGGACGGTGACATGCGGCCGCCATCCCCCCGCATCCTGCGGGGTCAGCAGACCGGCAAAGGCCTCGACCAGTTCGCGACGGATCGCGACCAGTCCCGGCGACTCGATCCGGATCGCGACACCCCGGCCCAGCGACATCACCCCGCCCGCCCGGGCCTCCGGCGCGCGGAGCCCGCGCGTCAGGCCGTTCAGCCGGTGCTTCAATTCCGCCTCGACCGAGGGGGGCAGATGGTGGAACAGCGTGCAATGCGCGTCGAGGACGTTGCGCTCGGGCGGGAAATGCTCGCGCCGCAGCCCGTCGAACCAGCTTTGGTCCGCCCGCCCGAACAAGGCGGAGACGATGATCGGCGCGGGAGTGGACGACACGCGCTAGATTTCCACCTGGCTGCCCAGTTCGACCACACGGTTGGTCGGCAGGCGGAAGAACTCCATCGCGCTTTCGGCGTTGCGCAGCATCCAGGAGAACAGCTTCTCGCGCCACACCGACATGCCGGGCCGCTCCGCCGCCAGCAGCGTCTGGCGCGACAGGAAGAAGCTGGTGTCCATCATCTTGAAGCTGCCGCCCGCCATCTCGACCCGCTTCAGCGCGGCGGGGACATCGGCCTCCTCCATGAAACCGAAGCGCAGGACTAGGCGATGGAAGCCGTGCCCCAGATCGTCCAGCTTGGCGCGGTCATCCTCGGGCCAATAGGGCTGGCTGACGATCTTGACCGTCAACAGGATGATCCGCTGGTGCAGCACCTTGTTATGCTTGAGATTGTGGAGCAGCGCGTGCGGCACCCCCTCGGGCGAGGAGGTCATGAAGATCGCGGTGCCCGGCACCCGGCTCGCCGCGCCCGCCGCCGAATCGATGAAGATGTGGATCGGCATCGTCCCCTCGCGCAGGCGCTGGATCATCAGCTTGCGGCCCGTCGACCAGGTGGTGAGGAAGGTGAAGATGATGAAACCGACCAGCAGCGGGAACCAGCCCCCGGCGGGCACCTTGGTCAGATTGGCGAGGAAATAGGCCCCGTCGACCAGGAAGAACAGCGCCAGCAAGGGCACGGCGGCATAGAGCGGCCACTTCCACAACCGGGTCAGCGCGACGCCCAGCAGGCAGGTGTCGATCAACATCGCCCCCGTCACCGCGATGCCGTAGGCCGAGGTCAGGTTGGACGAAGACCGGAAGAACAGCACCAGCAGGATCACCATCACCATCAGCATCCAGTTGATGAGCGGGATGTAAATCTGCCCCGCGGTCGCCGCCGAAGTATGCTCGATCCGCAGGCGCGGCATGAAGCCGAGCTGGATCGCCTGCTGCGTGACCGAGAAGGCCCCGGTGATCACCGCCTGGCTGGCGATGACGGCGGCGGCGGTGGCCAGGATGACGAGCGGCAGTTGCAACCCTTCGGGCGCCAGCATGTAGAAGGGGCTCTCCAACGCCGCCGCACCCTCGCGGAACAGCAACGCCCCCTGCCCCATATAGTTGAGCATCAGCGCAGGGAGCACGAAGACCAGCCACGACAGGCCGATCGGCCGCCGCCCGAAATGGCCCATATCGGCATAGAGCGCCTCGGCGCCCGTCACCGCCAGCACCACCGAGCCCAGTGCCAGGAAACCGCGCAATGGATCGATGAAGAAGAACTGGATCGCATAATGCGGCGACAGCGCCCACAGCACGCCCGGCGTCTGGATGAAACTCAACACCCCCAGCACCGCGATCGACGCGAAATAGACGAGCATGACGGGGCCGAAGAACAGGCCCACCCGCTCGGTCCCCGACCGCTGGATCTTGAACAGCACGATCAGGATGGTGATCGCGATCGGCAGGACGAAGCCGCCGAACGCGGGCGCGGCGACCGCCAGGCCCTCGACCGCGCTCAGCACGGTGACGGCGGGCGTGATCATGCTGTCGCCATAGAAGAGCGCGGTGGCGAACACGCCCAGCAGCACGATGCCGCGCGACCAGCGCCGTGTCTTGGTCTGCCCCGACACCAGCGCGAGCAGCGCCAGGCTGCCCCCCTCGCCCTTGTTGTCGGCGCGCATGATGATCGCGACATATTTGACCGACACGACGACCATCATCGACCAGAAGATCAGGCTGATGACGCCCAGGATATGCGCGGTGTCGAGCGGCAGCGGATGGTGCGGGTTCGCGAAGGTCTCGCGGAACGCATAGAGCGGGCTGGTGCCGATATCACCGAACACGACGCCGATCGCCCCCAGCGCCAGCCGCGCCATGCCCTGCGGATGATGCGGCTGCGGGTCTTCGCTGGCCATGATCGCGTTTCCGGTCGGTGCGATGCTCATGACCGGGCGATCGTGCCGGTGATGGGAAGGATCATCGGCGACATGAGTGGCAACCCTGTGATCATCGCGACGCCCTAGCATGGCCCCAAAAGGCCAGCAACGCGGACGCATCGCGCTTGTTGCGTTCCGGCACGATTTGGCGGGGCGGGCGATGCGGCGGTGCAACAGTGGCGTTGGGCTCTGCGAGGCTCCGTTGCCCTCCCCCAGCCCCTCCCGCCTGCGGGAGGGGAGAGGTGCTGGGAGACGAACGGCCCGCCAACCCACAGGTCGGTAATTGGCGGCGGCGCACACCGCTCGCCAAGAGCACGCCCCTCCCGCAAGCGGGAGGGGATGGGGGAGGGAAAGCCGCGAAGGGCTCTACTCGCCGCTGCCCCGATATTCCCCCTCCGAAACGGTTCACCTCCCGCCCATGATCGGCTAGGGCATCCCCATGGTTAGTCGTCCCGCCCCAGAGGCCGCTTCGGAATTCCCGTCCTCCGTACTCGCGCCATCGGCGCCCATCGTCACCATCGACGATGTCCGCGCCGCCCATGCGCGGATTTCGGATCATATCATCCGCACGCCGACCCTGATCAGCCGGACCCTGTCGCAACTGACCGGCGCGACCGTCTATCTCAAGTTCGAGAACCTCCAGTTCACCGCCGCCTACAAGGAACGCGGCGCGCTCAACACGCTGCTGCAACTCTCCGACGAAGCGCGGGCCAAGGGCGTGATCGCGGCCTCGGCGGGCAATCATGCGCAGGGGCTCGCCTATCACGCCAACCGGCTGGGCATCCCCGCGACCATCGTCATGCCGCGGACCACACCCATCGTGAAGGTCGTCCAGACCGAAGGCCATGGCGCGACCGTGGTGCTGGAGGGCGACACGTTCGACGCCGCCTATGCCCATGCCCGCGTGCTGGAGGCGGAACGCGGCTTCACCTTCATCCACCCGTTCGACGATGCGCGGGTGATCGCGGGCCAGGGAACGGTCGCGCTGGAAATGCTGGAGGACGCGCCCGACATCGACACGCTGATCGTGCCGATCGGCGGCGGCGGGCTGATCTCCGGCATCGCGACGGTCGCCGCCGCCATGCCCCGCCCGGTCGAGGTTGTCGGGGTGCAGGCCGAACTCTTCCCGTCGATGTACAACAAGCTGAACGGCACCGACCTGCCCTGCGCCGGCGATACGCTGGCCGAGGGGATCGCGGTCAAGGTGCCGGGCGGCCTCACCTCGCAACTGGTCGCGCAACTGGTTCGTGAGATCGTGCTGGTCGACGAACGCCATCTGGAGGAAGCGGTCAGCGCACTGCTCCAGATCGAGAAGACGGTGGTCGAAGGCGCGGGCGCGGCGGGCCTCGCCGCGATCATGTCCCATCCCGAGCGGTTCCGGGGCAAGACGGTGGGCATCGTGCTGTGCGGCGGCAATATCGACACGCGGCTACTCGCCAACGTCCTGCTGCGCGACCTGGCGCGGTCGGGGCGGCTCGCCCGCCTGCGCATCCGGTTGCAGGACCAGCCGGGCGCGCTGTTCAACGTCGCACGCATCTTCGACCGCGAGCGGGTGAACATCATCGAGGTCTATCACCAGCGCGTCTTCACCACCCTGCCCGCCAAGGGGCTGATCACCGATATCGAGTGCGAGACGCGCGACGCGCTGCACCTGCACCGGCTGATCGAGGCGTTGCGCGCCAGCGGATATGAAACGACTCAGGTCGAACTGGCCTGAACAGCTTAGTTTTTTATGGAATCGTCCCGTTTCCGAACGATGCTGGCCATCGCTTCGGGCGGGAGGATCGTTAATAAGGGACAATCATCCCCCCTTGAAGGAACTGCCCGGCGGTGACCGCGCCTTTTCGTTTCCCGCGCTTCTTCGTCACCAGCCCGTCCCCCTGCCCCTATCTGCCGGGGCGTGACGAGCGGAAGGTGTTCACCGAACTGAACGGCGAACATGCGGGCGAGTTGAACGAGGCGCTGAGCCGGATCGGTTTCCGCCGTAGCCAGGGGGTCGCCTATCGCCCATCCTGCGCGGGCTGCACCGCCTGTATCTCGGTGCGCGTCGTGGCGGGGGAATTCCGCCCCAACGCCACCCAGCGCAAGCTGCTGCGCCGCCATGCCGATCTGGAGGTCACCGCCTGCCAGCCCTGGGCGACCGCCGAGCAGTTCCAGCTGCTCCGCCGCTATCTGGGCGA
The DNA here is from genome assembly GCF_038084995.1 of Sphingomonas sp. 2378. Taxonomy (NCBI): domain Bacteria; kingdom Pseudomonadati; phylum Pseudomonadota; class Alphaproteobacteria; order Sphingomonadales; family Sphingomonadaceae; genus Sphingomonas; species Sphingomonas sp. 2378. Next base: position 68,500 of record NZ_JAXCMJ010000013.1, on the reverse strand, counting down.
GCGGCACCCGGGCGGCGGCATGTCCGCGATGGACGAAAGCGACTATGCCGACATGGTCGAACTGTCACCGGTCCAGTCGGTGCTGGTCGAATATCGCGAACCCACCGGCCCCGAGGGGCAGCGTGGTCGGCTGGTCGGCGCGTGCCTGACCGATCGGCAGGGTGACGGCCTGTCGATGATCTACAGCTTTTTCGAGACGCAGGATGACAGCCGCCCGGGACTGGGCAATTTCATCATCATGGACCACATCCTGCGCGCCCGCGCCGCCAGTCTGCCCTATGTCTATCTCGGCTATTGGGTGAAGGGGTCGCCGCGCATGGCGTACAAGACCCGCTATCAACCGCTGGAAGCCCTGGGCCCGCGCGGCTGGGCGACCTTCACCGGCGAGCCATCCGAACCGCCGCCGGTTGGAGCGTTGGGCTAAGGCCAATCCATTCGTTTTTTCGAATTTCGCGCGAAGCCGCGATGACGCGAAGAGGTTATACGCGCCGACACTCATTGGCCGTGCCTGCCCAACGATTGAGCGTGCGGGTCGCAAAGCGAAACAACATCTTCGCGCCATCGCGGCTTCGCGCGAACCAATCGCTTCTCACAATATGATGAATGTCGATTGGGCAAACTATGCTGACCATCGCCCAATAATGGGTTGAACCCTTGGTACCGTGAACAAGGATGATCGCCCGCCATCCCTACCCATGCCGGGATGACGGTACGTTCCGTTCGCGTGGACCGCATTCTGGCGGCGCGGTTACTGCGCCGCGTTCGGCACCGCCAAGCCGCCCCAGGGCTCCCCCGCGACCGCCGCCGCGCCGGTCGCGTCGAGTGCCACCGCGACGCGGACATGGCGGTCCTGCGGGCTGAGCCCGGTACAGGGATCGAAGCCGATCCAGCCTGGTCCCTCGACATGGGCCTCCGCCCAGCAATGCGGGCTGCCATGTTCCGCACTTCCAAGCGCCGCATAGCCCGAGACATAGCGCGCCGGGATACCCAGCGACCGTGCGGCCACGCAGAAGATATGCGCCAGATCGCACGGCGTCGCACGATTCTCGGCGAAGATGCGCGCGACATCCAGGCGAACGACCCGCGCCTCGAAATCAACATCGAAACGCGCCTTGAGCGCGGCATTCAGGGCGTGGAGCGCCGCGAGCGGACCCTCTGCCCCTTGCGTCGCCTCCGCCGCAAATCCCACGATCACGGGATCGGCGGGAGTCGCGTCCGTCATGCGCAGGAAGAGCGGCGGCGGCAGCGTCTCGGTCGCGCCGTGGATCAGGCCGTGCGCGTCGCTGGTCAGCACCTCCCCGGTGGCGGTGATCGTCACGACCTCCGGCGTATCCTCGACATAGAGCATGGTCACCGCGTTGCCGAAGCCGTCATGGCTTGCCCGCAATCGCGCGTCGCAATCCACGTCGATCCGCCAATGCGCGACCGTCTGGTCGTCATGATTTTCGGGCGTCAGGCGCAGCATCTGCACCATGGGGCCGCCCGCCACTCGGGGGCGGCAGGCGAGGTGATGCTCGATCGCGATCCGCATCAGGCGAACTTGAACTGACGGCCGATGGCGCCGTGCAGTTGGGCATTCTCCTGAATAAAGGCTTCGAGAAACTGATGAAGCCCGCCCGCGATCACATCGCCCGACCGCGTCTTGGTCATCCGGTTTGCGCGCACCCTCGCCATACGATCCGCTTCCCCATGCTGCCCCGTTCGCCGGGCGAGTTGCCCCAGCACATCCACCGTTTCCTCGACCGACGCCGCCAGGCTGCGCGGCAATTCGGCGCGCGCGATCAGCAGGTCGATGACGTTCGCGGGCTTCAGCCCGTCCGAATAGAGCCAGCGATAGGCAGTGACGGCGGACACGGTCTGAAGGATCGTCGTCCACTGGTCTCGATCGACGACGCCGCCGATCCGCTCGCCCGCCGGCAGGAGGATGTGATACTTCACGTCGAGCAAGCGCGCGGTGTTGTCCGCGCGCTCGACCGCCTGGCCCAGCCGGATAAACCATGTCGTCTGGTTGCGCAGCATCCGGTGCACCGCGCCCTCGAAACCGCGCGTCTCGTTCTTCACCGCCTCGACCAGGCTGAGCACCGCCGTCGGGTCCTCCGCCGCCGGTCGCGCCTCGAAATGCAGCCAGGCGCGGTTGATCGCGCTCCAGGCTTCACGGGTCAGCGCGGTGCGCACGGCGCGCGCATTGGTCCGCGCCATGTCGACGCAGCGGACGATCGAACCGGGGTGGCAGCTTTCCACCGTCAGGAAGCGGGCGACCTCCCGCCGCCGCAGTTCGCGCCCGCCCTCGGCGAACGCGCTGGCGGTATCGGTGACGGCCAGTGCCGACCCCCAGGCCGCCAGCCCCGCGGAGCGCGGCGACAGCACGTCGAGCCGGACGGTCGCCTCGACCAGCCGGGCGATGAAATCCGCCCGCTCGAAATAACGCCCCAGCCAGTAGAGCGAGGATGCGGTACGCGAAAGCATCAGCGCACCCCCTGCGTCTGGATTTGCGATTCCTGGCTCTGCACATGGACCCAGCTATCCGGTTCGGGGGCGAGCAGGACGAAGCTGTCCTTGGTCCCGCCGCCCTGGCTGGAATTGACGACCAGCGAGCCTTCGCGAAGCGCGACGCGGGTCAGGCCGCCGGGCGTCACCTCCACGCCGTTGCGTCCGGTCAGGACGAAGGGGCGGAAATCGACATGGCGCGGCGCGACGCCGCTTTCCACCAACGTCGGCACGGTCGACAGCGCCAGCGTCGGCTGCGCGATGTAGCGATGCGGCTCGGCGATCAGCGCCGCCCGGAAATGCTCGATCTGCACCTTGGTCGCGGTGGGGCCGACCAGCATCCCGTAACCGCCCGATCCGTCGACCAGCTTGACGACCAGTTCGTCCAGATGGTCGAGGACATAGGCCAGCGCCTCCGGCTCGCGGCAGCGCCAGGTATCGACATTCTTCAGCTTGGGCTCGGCGCCCGAATAATAGCGGACGATATCGGGCATATAGCTGTAGATCGCCTTGTCGTCGGCGATGCCGTTGCCCGGCGCGTTGAGGATGGCGACATTGCCCGCCGCATAGGCCGCGATCAGACCCGGCACGCCCAGCATCGAATCGGGACGGAAGACCAAAGGATCGAGGAAATCGTCATCGACCCGGCGATAGATGACATCGACCTTCACCCGCCCCGCGATGGTGCGCATCCATACGATGTCGTCGTCCACGACCAGATCGGCCGCCTCGACCAGTTCGACGCCCATCGAATCGGCCAGGAAGCTGTGTTCGTAATAGGCGGAGTTGTAATGACCCGGCGTCAGGACGACGCAGGTCGGCTCGGCGACGCCGTGCGGCGCGACCGACTTCATCGTGGCGAGCAGCCGGTCGGGATAGCTGTCCACCGCCGCCACGCGGAACTGGCGGAACAGTTCGGGGCAGAGGCGCAGCATCGCCTCGCGATTCTCCAGCATATAGCTGACGCCCGAGGGCGTGCGGGCATTGTCCTCCAGCACGAAGAAATCGTCCGGGCCGGTGCGGACCAGGTCGATGCCGCAGATATGCGCCCAGACGCCGTGCGGCGGCCGTATCCCCGCGATCTCGGGGCGGAATTGCGGATTGCCGAAGATCAGGTCGGGCGGCAGCACGCCGTCGCGCAGGATCTTCCGCTCGCCATAAATGTCGTCGAGAAAGGCGTTGATCGCTTCCACCCGCTGGATCAGCCCTTCGGACAGGCGCGCCCATTCCGCGGGCAGGAAGACGCGCGGTACGATGTCGAACGGAATGATCCGCTCCGCCGCATCGCTTTCGCCATAAACCGCGAAGGTGATGCCCAGCTGGCGGAAGGTCGCCTCGGCCGCCTGCTGACGACGGCGCAGTTCGCCATCGGGGGTATGATCGAGCCAGCGTTGCAACGCAGAGAGTTCGGGCCGCGGTGCCGCAGCGCCGGAAGCCCCCATGATTTCGTCGAACGCGGCGATTGTCCCCATCCGGTCGTTACGCTCCCCCTAATGGCCTGGTTCCATGCTGCACCGCATGATGGGGGTGTGCAAGGGGGGCAAAAACAATTCCTCCCCGTGCCGGGGAGGATCAGGCCCCCAGCCTCTCCAGCATCGAGGGGGTCAGCACCTGGGGCAGCACCTGCGGTTCCTTCGCACCGGGCGCGTAATAGAGGTAGAGCGGCACCCCGGCCCGGTTATGCCGCTCGATAAAGCGTCCCAAAACAGGATCGCCATCGGTCCAGTCTCCGACGAGCACCGCCACCTTGTTGCGCTCGAACGCCTCGCGCACGGACGTCCGCTCGATAGCGGCGGCTTCGTTGACCTTGCAGCTCAAGCACCAGTCGGCGGTGAAATAAGCAAAGACCGGGCGGTTCTGCTTACGCAAATCCTCCAGCCTGGCCTCCGTGAAGGCGGTATCGGCACTCGCCTTCGCCACGGCGGCGGCGGGTTTGACCGTCACGACGATCGCGGCCGCCAGCACCAGGGCGGCGATGGCGGGCCAGCCCGCGCGCCCCTTGCCGCCATGCTGGCGCAACCCCGTCCACCAGAAGCCGAGCGAAGCAATGAGCGCGGCGGCAAGGCCCAGCGTCATGCCGGTCACCCCCGCCTCCTGTCCCAATATCCAGGCGAGCGCGAGCGCGGTGAGGAACATCGGCACCGACAGGATATGGCGGAGCCGGACCATCCACATGCCCGGCTTGGGCAGCCGCCGCCGCATCGCAGGGATAAAGCCGATCGCGATGAAGGGCAGCGCGATGCCGATCCCCAACCCCGCGAACACCGCCAGCGCGGCGGCGGCGGGCAGGACCAATGCCGCGCCCAGAGCCCCGGCCATGAACGGCCCCGAACAGGGTGTCGCGACGAACGCCGCCAGCGCCCCGGTCGCGAACGACCCCATCGCGCCCGAACGGCCCGCAAAGGCGGGGGTCGGCAGCTCGAACAGCCCCGCCAGGTTGAAGGCGATGGCGGCGACCAGCAGCAGCAGCACGCCGATCACGCGCGGGTCCTGCAACTGGAACGCCCAGCCCGCGCTCTGCCCGCCCGCGCGCAACGCCAGCAGGACGACGCCCAGCCCGACACAGACCAGCACCACCCCCGCCGTATAGGCCAACGCCTCCGCCCGCGCATGGCGCTCATCGCCACCGCCCTTGGCCAGGCTCAGTGCCTTGAGGCTCAGGATCGGGAAGACGCAGGGCATGATGTTGAGCAGCAGCCCGCCCAGCACCGCCCCCAGAAAGGCCAGCGCCACCGCGCCGAAGCCGGTGTCCGCCCCAGCCCCCGCCTGCGCGATCGCGCCCGGCCTGGCGGCGAAGGACAGGCCCTTGCCCTCCCCGATCGACAGCACGCCCGACACCGGCCCGGCGGTGGAGACGGCGGCGGCGGGAATGGTGAGGATCAGCCGGTCGCCCTGACGGCTCGTCATCTGATCGGCGGCATGGTCGATCACCCCGCTGCGGTCGGGGAAGAAATAGGCGTCCTTCACCACGACCGAGGCGGGGAGCGGCACCGCGATCCGCACCGCCTTGCCCTTGGTCTCGATCACGCCCTCCCCGCCCAGCGGCCGGGGCAGCGCGGCGCGCCAGCGGTCGAACTCGGCACGGGTGGCGGGATCGACCGCGCCGTCGCCCACGGTCATCCGGGTCGACAGGGTCTGGCTTTCGGGAACGCAGATCGTGTCGGTGCAGACCAGATAGTCGAGCTTTACCGTCACCGGCAGGGCGATGCCTTTGGCCAGCCCGCCAGGCAGCGTCAGATCGACGAGCAGCGCGAAGGGCCGCTCATAGACATAGTTCATCAGCCCCGCGATCTTCAGCCGCCCCGGCACCGGATAGCGCAGCTCGCTGGCCGTCACCCCCTTGGGCAGGGTCCAATGCGCCTCGGTCGGCAGGCCCGCATCGCCGCCATTCTTCCAATAGCCGTGCCAGCCCTTGTCCGGAGTCGCGACGATGGCCAGCGTCACCGGCCCACCTGCCGCCGGTATGGCGCTCTCGGCGACCAGGCGCATCGGCAGATGGATCGCACCGGGGGCCGCCGGGGGGCCGCTCTCCGCCATGGCCGGTTCATGGGCCAGGGCGAAACCCAGGACCATGAACAGGGCCGTCATCAGGATGTAAAACCAACCGCGCATCGACCGACCTTGCCCTAACCCCGTTTGGGGTTCCATAGCGGGCCTGTTCCCGCATTGCATCAAGGTTGCCCATGAAGTCCCTGACTGCCGCGCTTTTCGCCTCCGCCGCCCTGATCGCCGCCCCCGCCTTCGCGCAGACGGCCAGCCCGGAACCCGGCAGCGCACCCGCGTCCGTCGCCACGTCCCCCGCGACGCCGCAGGCCCCCTTCCCCACGACTCCGCCCAAGCTGATCGTGGCGATCTCGGTCGACCAGTTCTCGGCGGACCTGTTCCAGCAATATCGCAACCATTTCACCGGCGGCATGGCGCGGCTCCTGACTGGCGCGGTCTTCCCCTCGGGCTATCAGAGCCATGCCGCGACGGAGACCTGCCCCGGCCACTCGACCATCCTGACCGGCTATCGCCCCGCCCATACCGGGATCATCGCCAACAACTGGATCGACCAGACGGTCGGACGCACGGACAAGATCGTCTATTGCTCGGAGGATGAGAGCGTTCCGGGCCAGGATCACAACAATTACATCGTCTCCGACAAGCATCTGAAGGTGCCGACGCTGGGCGAGCGGATGAAGACCGCCGATCCCCGCGTGCGCACCGTCTCGGTCGCGGGGAAGGACCGCGCCGCCGTGATGATGGGCGGCCACAAGATGGATGAGATCTGGTGGTGGGACGGCAAGACCTATGTCTCCTATGCCGGACGCGCCGTGGCGCCAGTGGTGGAGCGCACGCGCAAGGCGGTGGCCGACCTGATCGCCCGCCCGCAGGACGCGCTGCCGCTGCCCGGTTTCTGCAAGCCGCTCGACCGGGCGATCACGGTGGGCGGCCAGACGCTGGGCACCGGCCGGTTCCAGCGCGCGGCGGGCGACCTGAAGGCGTTCCGCGTCTCCCCCGCCGCCGATGCCGCCGTGCTCGCCATGGCGGCGGGCTTCGTGCAGGACATGAAGCTGGGCCAGGGGCCGCAGACCGACATCCTGTCCGTCGGGCTGTCGGCGACCGATTATATCGGCCATGCGCTGGGCACGCAGGGGTCGGAGATGTGCATCCAGATGGCCGAACTGGACCGCTCGCTGGCGGGGTTCTTCGAGGTACTGGACGCCACGGGCGTCGATTATGAGGTGATGCTGACCGCCGACCACGGCGCGCACGACATGACCGAGCGGCAGCAGATCCGCGCCATGCCGATGGAAAGCCATGTCGCGCCCGAGGCCAAGACCAAGGCGATGGCTGCCATCGTCGCACAGACCCTTGGCCTGTCCAACACCCCGCCCATCATGATGAGCGCCGAGGGCGACATCTATATCAACCGCGACCTGCCGCCCGCGACCCGCGCCAAGATACTCGCCGAGGCCAAGCGCCGCTACGAGGCGCTGCCACAGGTCGCCGCCGCGCTGACCCGTGACGAGATCGCCGCGACGCCATGGCCGACGACGACGCCGGAAGGCTGGACGCTGAAGGAAAAGGCGCGGTCTTCCTATGACCCGACCCGTTCGGGCGACCTGCTGATCCTGCTCAAGCCGCGAGTGACGACGATCGAGGAACCCGCGCCGGGCTATGTCGAGACGCATGGCTCGCCCTGGGACTATGACCGGCGCGTGCCGATCCTGTTCTGGCGCAAGGGGATGAGCGGGTTCGAGCAGCCGCTATCGGTCGAGACGGTCGATATCGCCCCCACGCTGGCCGCGACGATCGGCCTGCCGATGCCGGGTGTGGACGGGCGCTGCCTGGACCTCGATCCGGGTGCAGCGGATACGTGCAAGCGGTAAGAATTCCTCCCCGGCACGGGGAGGTGGCAGCGCGTAGCGCTGACGGAGGGGGGCTTCCTCGCAGGGAGTCCCTTGTGGCGATCCCCCTCCACCACCGCTTCGCGGCGGTCCCCCTCCCCGTGCCGGGGAGGATTTAGGGGCGCTCCACCCTATACCGGATCGGCTTGAACGACCCGCCATTGGACGCGGGTGCCGAGCATGCCGTCAACCCGATCACCAGATCCATATGCGCCACGAACCGGATATGGTCCCCTGGCCCGCTGAGCGGCGGCAGCACCTCCAGCTTGCCCGTGGTCCCGTCGACCGGCACGTTCATGAAGCAGTTGAACGCCACCGGTATCCGGTCCGGCACGACGCCATGGGGCTCCAGCGCCGCCGCCAGATTGCCGAAGCAGCCGCGATGGCGCGGCAGGTCGGGATAGAAATGGTCGAACGTGTCGACCGAGCATGGCGTCAGCAGGAAATCATGCATCCCGACCGTATCGGCGACGATCTCCAGCATCACCCGCGACCGGTTGGAATAGAGCTTATGCCCCATCGTCAGCCGGATCGTCTCGGCATAGTCGAGCGTCCGCCCTGAGGAGATCACCTCGTCCAGATCGTCCGCGTTGAACGCCAGCAGGTCCGCGACCTGTCGCCCGCGCGGATCGATCACGGTCAGGCTGTCGCCCTTGGCCATGCGAAAGGCGTCACCGCTGCGCGGCGGGATTTCGACCGTATCGGCGCTCACCGATCGGCCCCGGCCGCCGAGCCCGCATAATGGAAGGGACAGCGCCACCCCTCCTCGACCACGCGACCACTATATTGCCGCGCTTCGCTCAACTCGCCATGCCGTGCGAGCATCGGGTTGCGCGACCCTGCCAAAGCCTCGTCTCGCATCATGATCTTCTCGCGCATCGTTTCATATTTGCCCTGCGCGCGCAGCGTCTCGAACTGGTCGTGCAGATTGAAGATCATCGCCGGGCGCGGGAAACGGCGCGCCGGTCGGCTGGCATTCGGATGCAGACCCACGACGAAAAAGGCTTCCCCGCCGAAGGACAGCGAGAAATGCGGATCGTCGGGATTGGAACTGACGCGCTTGTCCCAATCCTGTCCCAGCCAGACATCCTTGTCCGACAGGGACTGGATACGCGCCCAGACCGACCGCTCGAACGCCGCCTCGTCCAGTCGCTCCGGCCCCGCGAACACCACCGCCAGGCTGCGGAAGAGTTGCGGTTCGGCACGGTAACGCTCGGCGAAGCGGCGCAGGCTGTCATGGATGCGCAGGTCGTCCCAGGCGCTGGCGATATCGCGCGCGCCCAGGATTTCCAGCGTTCCACGCGCCATCGCCGCCTTCGCGCCGACACAGGGGAAGTCCGCCGCCGCGACATGGGCGCGCAACAGGGCCGCCGACTCCGGCTCGCTAGGGTCGCTGGCGGGAAAAAGACTGCTTTCGGTTTTTGACATGGGATGCCCCAACGTCGCGCCGATGGAGGACGTTCCGAGAAAAAGAGTCCGTTATTCCGATGAATTAGGACCCAGTCTTGGCGGAATTGATACGTATCAAGATCACGACTCGGTGACTGCCGCGGAGACGCAATCAGATATTCGCTTCCCCCGCGACATCCACCAGCCGCAACATCGCCCTGTGCTCGCTTCGTACCGGTGCGGGGTGACCGTAATAATAACCCTGTTGCCATGTCGCGCCGCTGACATAGGCGATATCGGCCATCTCCGGCGTTTCCACGCCTTCGATGATGACAGTACCACCCAATTCGCGGATCAATCCGATCAGATGCGGCAAACTGTGGCAGGGCTGAACATTGCTGATGGCGCGTTGGAGGAACAGGCCGTCGATCTTCACCAGCGCGGGCACCAGATCCATCAACTGCCGGATCGAGGTGTAGCCGGCACCGAAATCGTCCAACGCCAAGGTCGCCCCGACCGCGCGCACCTCCCGCGCGAAGGCGATCGTTTCGCGGATATGGACGATCGGATCGGTTTCGGTGATCTCGACCACCAGCCGCTTGGCGATATCCGGGCGCGTGGCGAGTTCCGCCAATATGCCCCGCCACCACCCCTTCAGATGCGCCGAACTGGCCGAGATATTGACCCCCAGGGTCGCCGACGGGTCCGCGCGCAATTCGTCCAGCACATGACGCACCATGACCCAGTCGAAGGTCGTGGCCATCCCGGTCCGCTCCAACGCCGGAAACACGACGGCGGGCGACAGTCCGGCATTTTGGTTACCGAAACGAACCAGCCCCTCATGATACAGGACACGGGAAGAGTCGCGATAATCACAGACCGGCTGCCAATAGGGAATCATGCGCCCGTCGGCGGCACAGCAAAAGGCATGGGCCGCGATCTGCATGTCGCTCTTATAGATGGCGAACCACCGATCCCCATGATCGCGCTGTATGTCGCGAGGGCCACGATAGCGGGGCGGTTCGTCGCTATCCCAGGTCATCACGGCATGGAGCGCCGCCCCCGGCTGTCCAGTCGTCAGCGCGATCGAAATGGGTTCGGCGGTCAGGCGATAGGAAAGCTCGGCCACGCGATGCAACTCCACCGCATTACCCGCTCGAACATCGCTGACGATCCGAAATCGCTGTCGAGTTTCGTTCTGCTCGAACCCCAGGCCCAAATGACACAAGCGCATTTGAATGTGGCTAACCACTTGATCGGCAACGGCGACGCCCCAACAAGCCTCGATCAAATCGAGATTGCTGATCTCCATTTCGAAATGGCTGCTTGGCACCTTAGCTACACCCCTAGCTGTCGGCAGGCCATCAGCCATTTTCATCGTGGCTTAACCAACCTCCCCACCGATATTTATCGGCAATCGAAGGAGTTGCAAAGATAAAAAAACTTTTTCAGGTCAATCGAGCACTTTGTTTACATTACGTAACCTCAACTTACCGACTTAACTCATTCTCACTCAATCAATATTCGGCCGCAGCCAGCGCGTCGCCTGCATCATGTCTACACCACGACGGGCGGCATAATCTGCCACTTGGTCCTCGCCTATACGCGCCACGCCGAAATATTCGGCCTGTGCATGGCCGAAGTAAAACCCGCTGACTGCCGCCGTGGGAAGCATTGCGAAGCTGTCGGTCAGTTCCAGCCCGACCGCCTGTTCGGCGCCCAACAGGTCGAACAGCGTCCGCTTGATGCTGTGTTCCGGGCAGGCGGGATAGCCCGGCGCGGGGCGGATGCCGCGATATTGTTCGCGGATCAGCGCCTCGTTGGTCAGTTGCTCGCCCGCCGCATAGCCCCAGAGGTCGGTGCGGACATGCGCGTGGAGCCGCTCGGCAAAGGCCTCGGCCAGGCGATCGGCCAAGGCTTTCAGCAGGATGTCGTTATAATCGTCATGCTGGCTGCGGAACCGTTCGATATGCGCGTCGATGCCGTGGATGCCGACCGCGAAGCCGCCGATCCAGTCGCCTGCGGGATCGATGAAGTCGGCCAGGCACATGTTCGCGCGGCCCTCCCGCTTGGCGATCTGCTGGCGCAGGAAGGGGATGCGGACTTCTTCAGGCCCTCTCCCCGCCGGGGAGAGGGTTGGGTGAGGGGCGGTTGCGGAAGCTTCGCCGCCCAGCCCCGGCCCCGGCCCCTCACCCCGGCCATCTCCCCGCAGGGGAGAGGGCGTGAGGATCACGTCGTCGCCATCGCGGCGGCACGGCCAGAGCGCGGCGACGCCCTTGGCGGTCAGCCACTTCTCGGCGATGATCGTGTCGAGCATCGCCTGCGCGTCCGCGTACAACCCGCTCGCGCTCTCGCCGACGACTTCGTCGGTCAGGATGGCGGGGAAGTTGCCCGCCAGTTCCCAGGCGCGGAAGAAGGGCGTCCAGTCGATATAGTCGCGCAGGTCGGACAGGTCCCAGTCCTGATAGACATGGACGCCCGGCTGCTTCGGATCGCCCGCCTTCAACGCCATGTCCGCGACGAAACCGCGCGCCCGCGCTTCCTCCAGCGGCAGGAGCGCGTTCGCCCCCTTCCCCTCGCGGGCCTTGCGAACCGCTTCGTAATCGGCGGCCACCTGCGCCACATAGGGATCGCGCTGCGTGTCCGACACGAGCGTCGTCGCCACGCCGACCGCGCGCGAGGCGTCGAGGACATGCACCACCGGCCCCGAATAAGCGGGCGCGATGCGCAGCGCGGTGTGGACCTTGGAGGTCGTCGCGCCGCCGATCAGCAGCGGCATGGTCATGCCCGCGCGCTGCATCTCCTCGCCCACCGTCACCATCTCATCGAGCGAGGGGGTGATGAGGCCCGACAGGCCGATCATGTCGGCGTCATTCTCGTTCGCCGCCGCGATGATCTTCGACCAGGGGACCATGACGCCCAGGTCGACCACGTCGAAGCCGTTGCACTGGAGCACGACGCCGACGATGTTCTTGCCGATATCGTGCACGTCACCCTTCACGGTCGCGAGCACGATCTTGCCCTTGCCCTTGGCGCCCGGCTCCTTCGCCGCCTCGATGAAGGGGAGGAGGTGCGCGACCGCCTTCTTCATGACGCGGGCGGACTTGACCACTTGGGGCAGGAACATCTTGCCCGATCCGAACAGGTCGCCGACGACGTTCATCCCGTCCATCAGCGGGCCTTCGATGACCTCGATCGGCCGGGCGAATTGCTGGCGACATTCCTCGGTATCGTCGACGACATGCGCGTCGATGCCCTTGACCAGCGCGTACTCCAGCCGCTTGGTGACCGGCAGGCTGCGCCACTCCGCCGCCTGCTTTTCCGCGACCGCATCGGTGCCGCGATAGCGCTCGGCCAGCGCGACCAGCCGCTCGCCCGCTTCGGGATCGCGGTTGAGGACCACATCCTCGCACGCCGTCCGCAACTCGGGATCGATCGTGTCGTACACGTCGAGCTGGCCCGCATTGACGATTGCCATGTCCATGCCCGCCGGGATGGCGTGGTAGAGGAACACCGAGTGCATCGCCCGGCGCACCGGCTCGTTGCCGCGGAAGCTGAACGACAGGTTCGACAGGCCGCCCGAGATATGGACGTGCGGGCAGCGCGCCTTGATCTCGCGGCACGCCTCGATGAAGTCGACGCCGTAATTGTTATGCTCCTCGATGCCCGTCGCCACCGCGAAGACATTGGGGTCGAAGATGATGTCCTCGGGCGGAAAGCCGATGCCCATCAGCAGGTCATAGGCGCGGGCGCAGATCTCGACCTTGCGCGCCTTGGTGTCGGCCTGGCCGACCTCGTCGAACGCCATGACGACCACCGCCGCGCCGTACGCCATGCAGCGACGGGCATAATGGAGGAAGGATTCCTCGCCTTCCTTCATGCTGATCGAATTGACGATCGGCTTGCCCGACACGCATTTCAGCCCCGCCTCGATCACGCTCCATTTGGAACTGTCGATCATGATCGGCACGCGCGCGATATCCGGCTCGGCGGCGATCAGCTTGAGGAAGGTGGTCATGGCGAATTCGGCGTCGAGCAGCCCTTCGTCCATGTTGACGTCGACCACCTGCGCGCCATTCTCGACCTGGCTGCGCGCCACCTCCACCGCGCGGGCATAATCGCCCGCCAGGATCATCTTCTTGAACGCCGCCGAGCCGGTGACGTTGGTCCGCTCGCCGATATTGACGAAATTGGTGGAGGATGCGGTCTGGGTCATATCTCGATCTCTATTCCTCCCCTGCTAGGGGAGGTGGCAGGGCGCAGCCCTGACGGAGGGGTGTCACGCTGTCGAGAGGCGGGTCTCTGCGAGACACCTTCCCCTCACCCAACCCTCTCCCCGGAGTGGAGAGGGCTATTCAGGTCACGCCGCCATCGTGAAGGGCTCGAGGCCAGCGAGGCGGGTGACGACCGGCGGGGTCGGGACGGCGCGGGGCTTCATGCCCTTCACCTTGTCGGCGATCGCCTTGATATGCGCGGGCGTCGAGCCGCAGCAGCCGCCGAGCACATTGACCTGCCCCTCGACCGCCCATTCGCCGACCAGACCGGCGGTGGTGACGGGCGCTTCGTCATAGGCACCCAGTTCGTTGGGCAGCCCGGCATTGGGATAGATCATGATCAGCGTGTCGCAGATTTCGCTCAGCGTCTTCACATGCGGGCGAAGCTGTTCCGCGCCGAACGAGCAGTTCAGCCCGATGGTCAGCGGCTTGGCGTGGCGCACCGCGTGCCAGAAGGCCTCGACCGTGTGGCCCGACAGGTTGCGGCCCGACAGGTCGGTCAGCGTCATCGACAGCATGATCGGGATTTCACGGCCCCGCGCCTCGCCCGCCTCGATCACCGCCATGATCCCGGCCTTGGCGTTGAGCGTGTCGAACACCGTCTCGATCAGGATGAAGTCCGCCCCACCCTCGACCAGCGCGTCGATCTGTTCGCGGTAGACGTCCTTGAGGTAATCGAAGTCGATCTCGCGATAGCCCGGATCGTTGACGTCGGGCGACAGCGACAGCGTCTTGTTGGTCGGCCCGATCGCGCCCGCGACGAAACGCGGGCGGCCGTCCTTCGCCTGATATTCGTCCGCCAGACGGCGGGCGAGCCTGGCGCTCTCGACATTGATCTCGCGGACCAGATGTTCGGCACCATAATCGGCTTGGCTGATCCGGTTCGCCGAGAAGGTGTTGGTTTCGGCGATGTCCGCACCCGCCTCGAAATAGGCGCGGTGGATGGACTCGGGCACCTCCGGCTTGGTGAGCGCCAGGATGTCGTTATTGCCCTTCTGGTCGTGCGATAGGCCCAGCGTCCCGGCATAGGCCGCCTCGTCCAGCTTCCAGTTCTGGATCTCCGTGCCGAACGCGCCGTCGGTGATCAGGATACGCTTGGCGGCTTCGGCCAGGAAGGTGTCGCGGGTCGTCATCGGTCTGCTCCTGCTCTGGCGAGCGGTTGTTCTTTTCCAGGGGTGGGGAGCCTCTGGCGTCATCGCCTGTGGCCCTGCCCTCCCCCATCCCCTCCCGCTTGCGGGAGGGGTGTGCCTGGGTCTTCGGTCGGGCACTATCGCCAACCGCCGACCCTCTAATTCATCACTCCCCTCCCGCCTGCGGGAGGGGGCTAATCGTCACGCCGCCGCGATCGCCTCGGCCTTCTTGCCGCGCACGCCCAGCAGATGGCTGATCGCATAGGCCAGTTCGGCGCGGTTGAGCGTGTAGAAGTGGAAGCCCTTCACCCCGCCCGCATACAGACGGCGGCACATCTCCGCGGCGATCGTCGCGGCGACGAGTTGGCGCGCGCCGGGATGGTCGTCCAGCCCCTCGAACAGACGGTCCATCCAGTCGGGGATGCACGCCCCGCACATGGCGGCGAACTTGCGGGTCTGGGCGACGTTCGACACCGGCAGGATGCCCGGCACGATCTCCGCCGTGATCCCCGCCGCCGCCGCCGCGTCGCGGAAGCGGAAATAGGCTTCGGGCGAGAAGAAGAACTGCGTGATCGCGCGGTTGGCTCCGGCATCGATCTTACGCTTCAGATTGTCGATATCCGACGCCTGATCCACCGAGTCCGGGTGGCATTCGGGATAGGCCGCGACCGAAATCTCGAACGGATGCAGCTTTTTGAGGCCCGCCACCAGATCGGCGGCATTCTCATAGCCGCCCGGATGGCTCACGAAGCGCGCGCCCTCCGCAGGCGGATCGCCACGCAGCGCCACGATATGCCGCACGCCCGCCGCCCAATATTCGTGCGCGACCTGATCGATTTCCTCGCGCGTCGCCTCGACACAGGTCAGATGCGCCGCCGCCGCCAGCGTCGTCTCGCGCTGGATCCGCGCGACGGTGGCATGGGTCCGTTCGCGGGTCGAGCCGCCCGCGCCGTACGTCACCGACACGAAGCGCGGGTCGAGCGGCTCCAGCGTGCGGATCGCATCCCAGAGCTGCGCGTCCATCTTCTCCGTCTTGGGCGGGAAGAATTCGAAACTGACCGCGATATCGCCGCCGACATCGGCGAACAGCGGTTCGTCATGCGCCAGCGCCGCTTCGGCCTGGGTCAGGATCGTATTCGTCATGCCGCCTTCACCCTATTCGTCTCGACGGGCCGAAGCCCCTTCTTCACACCCAGCCAGAGCTTGACGGTCAACTCGCCGCCCTCCAGCGTCTTCGTCTCGGCCAGCGTCAGCCCGGCGGGACCGAACCAGCCGGCGATCTGTTCGTCGCCAAAGCCCAGACGGCTATGCGCCGCCTTTTGCCGCAGTTCCTCGCGATCGTGCGGCGCGAAATCGGCGATCAGCAACCGCCCGCCCGGCCCCAGCACCCGCGCCGCCTCGGCGATCGCCGCCCCCGGCTGCTGCGCGAAGTGGAGGACATGGTGCAGGATCGCGATATCCGCCGCGCCGTCACCCATGGGCAGCGCATAGAGGTCCGCCTGCCGCAACTCGGTATTGGCGCGCCCGTGCAATTTCGCGCGGGCCAGCCGCAGCATCTCCGACGATCGATCGATGCCCAGCGCCGCATCAGCGCGGTCGCCGAACAACTCCAGCATCCGCCCGGTGCCGGTGCCGATGTCGATCAGCGTGCCCAGATCGCCTTCGCCGATCAGGCCCGCCATCGCCTCCTCGATCTCGCTGTCCGCGACATGGAGCGAGCGGATCGCGTCCCACTCGCCCGCATGATCCTCGAACCAGGCCGCCGCACTCGCCGCCCGGTCCGCGCGCACCGCCGCCAGCCGCGCGACATCCGCCACCACCCAGGGGTCGGGCCTGTCCGCCGTCCAGCGGTCCAGCGCCGCCGTCATCGGCTCCACCGCCTCACGATCGCCGAGTGCGACGAACACCCAACTGCCTTCCTTGCGCCGCTCGGCCAGTTCGGCATCGACCAGGATCTTCACATGGCGGCTGACGCGCGGCTGGCTCTGGCCCAGCACCTGCGCCAGTTCGCCCACAGACAGTTCCATCGAGCGGAGCAGCGCCAATATGCGCAGCCGCGTCGGATCGCTGAGGGCGCGAAAGATTTCCAGCGCATTGGCCATGGATTACGATATAAAGATATCTTTATATGCGGTCAACGGAGGCAACTCATTTAGGCCGACACGGACCCGAAACGGATAATCTGCGTTGGCACGCCGATCATATGTTTGAAACGGGAGTGTTTGCCATGAAGAAGGCCCTGATCCTCGCCCTGACCGGCGCCGCCGCCATCTCGCTTTCCGCGTGCAGCGAAAACAGCCGCACCCAGACCGAACAGGCCGCCGATGCGATCGGCTCGGACGTGAAAGCGACGACGCAGAACGCGTCGGACGATGTCGAGGCGGCGACGGCGCGCGCGCTGAATTCGGCGGAGAATGCGATGGACAAGGCGGGCGACAAGCTCGACCGCGCCGGTGACCGTGCGGCGGCCCATGCCGACCGCGCGGGCGACAATATCGATCGCGGCCTCGACCGGGCGGGCGACAAGATCGAAAAGGGCGCCAACGACGCCCGCCAGGCGACCGGCAACGCGCTGGTCCGTGCGGGCGAGGACGTTCGCCGCTAAGCGGTCCGTCCTTCGGGATGAAGGGAACGGGTCGGCGAGATTCTCGTCGGCCCGTTTTCGTTTGGGGAGAGGCTGTCCCTTGCCCCAAACTCAGTCGAACCGCACCTTCCCCCGCCCCGCCTTCACCTGGGCGCGCCCCTTCTTGGCGTCCACCCGCCGCGTCTGCGAGGCCCGTGTCGGCTTGGTCGGCCGGCGCTTCTTGGGCACGATGGTCGCCTCGCGGATCAGCTCGATCAGCCGCTCGCGCACCTCGCGCCGGTTCATCTCCTGCGAGCGGCTGGCATCGGCGCGCAGGGTCAGCACGCCGTCCTTGCTCAGCCTTTGCCCCGCCAGCACCGCGAGGCGCATCTTCACCGCCTCCGGCAAACTCGGCGAGCCGCCCACGTCGAAGCGCAGCAGCACCGCGCTGTCGGTCGTGTTGACATGCTGCCCACCCGGCCCGGAGGCGCGGGTGAAGCTCTCGCCGATCTCGCGCTCGTCGATCGCGATGGCGCTGGTGACGGGGATCAGCGCCATCGAACCGGCTTATTCGGTGAACGCGCCGAAGCGTTCGGGAAGCGGGGCTTCCGCGGTGATCGGGCCTTTGGTATCGCCGCGCGGCACGGTCAGGCTGGCGGCGTGGAGCAGCATGCCCCCGGCCTCGCCCGCACCGTAAACGGGATCGCCGACCACGGCCGCGCCCAGCCCGGTCGCCGCATGAACGCGAATCTGGTGCGTGCGGCCCGTCTCGGGGCGGAACTCGACCAGCGTCCGCCCGCCCTCATGCCGCAGCGCCCGCCAGCCGGTCCGTGCCGCCTTGCCTGCCGGATCGGCGACGATCCGCCAGCCTTCCTCGCGGGTCGAAACCTTGGCGAGCGGAAGGTCGATCATCCCTTCCCCCTCGACGACACCATTCAGCACCGCCAGATAGCGCTTTTCGACCAGCCCGGCCTCGAACGCCTGCTGGAAGCGCGCATGCGCCTTCGGGTTGCGCGACAGAAGCAGACAGCCGCTGGTGTCGCGGTCGAGCCGATGTACCGCATGCGGCCAGCGCTTGAATCCGAATTTGAGCGATTCCAGGTGGTTTTCGAGGCTGATCGACCCATTGCGGGGCCGATCGACGGGCAGGCCCGCCGGTTTGTCGATCACCAGCGCTTCGCCGTCGATGAATAGAACGCGATCTCCGTGCATCACGCTCCCTTGCCACCGCCAGCGCCGACATGCCAGAGCCGCGCGCGTCATGCCGTCCCTTCGTACCGTTTTCCTGCCCGCGACCTTCGCCGTCACGCTCGCCCTGCTGCCCATCCTGGCGCAGGCCCAGTCGTGCGACGGCGCGCTGCCGCCGCCGGGCCCCGATGGCCGGGTCGCCGGGCATTTCTTCTATGGCGACGCCCCGCCCGCCGAACTGGTCCCGGCCCCGCCGGGCTTCGCGCTGGGCCAGCCCTGCTATGTCCGCCGCGACATGCTGCCCGACCTGGAGCGGTTGCTGGCCGCCGCGAAGGGCGATCCGGCGGTGATGGGGCAGTTGCGCGGGCTGTCCTGCCACCGCGCCATCCTGCGCCAGGGTCATGTCTTTTGCCGCGACCGGGACAGCACCGCCGCCGAGCGCGCCATTTCGGTCGCCCCGGCGGGGCATAGCGAGCATGCGACCGGCTATGCGATCGACTTCGCGGTGCGGCCCTCGCCCAATTGCCCGGATGCCGAGGCCTGCATGGCCGCGACCCCGGCGGCGCGCTGGCTGTTCGCCAACGGCCCGCGCTTCGGCTTCGAGTTGAGCTTCCCCGCAGGCAACACGCAGCGGGTGAAGTGGGAACCATGGCACTGGCGCTGGGTCGGGACCAGTCCGACCGCGCCGGGGGCGGCGCAGGCACGCTTCATCTTCGCCAAGGCGCGCGCGCAGTTTCCCGCCAAGCCGGGGGTGCGCGATCCGTTGAAGGTGGTGGTGGCGAGCCCGCCGCCGGTTCCCGTTGCGCCCACGCCCTTGTCCGCTCCGCTCAAGAAGAAGCAGAAGCGGCGATAGGGTTGGGCGTGGCCTTCGACTTCGCTCAGGCTGAACGGGATCCGGGGATATAGCCCCGTTCCAACTACCACCCTCCGTTCGCACTGAACGGAGGGTAGGAAAAAGGCGGGGATACCTTCCGGCACCCCCGCCCCTTAAAATCACCCGAACAGCTTGGCGGCCGTCTCGGCGATGCGCTTGCCCTGGTAGCGGGCGCCGTCCAGGTCGACCTGGCTCGGCTGGCGGCTGCCGTCGCCATCGGCCAGGGTGGACGCGCCATAGGGCGTGCCGCCATGGACTTCCTTGACACCCATCTGGCCCTGGAAACCGTAATCCAGCCCGACGATGGTCATACCGTGGTGGATCAGGTTGGTCAGCACCGAGAACAGGGTCGTCTCCTGCCCGCCATGCTGGCTGGCGGTCGAGGTGAAGGCGCCGCCGACCTTGCCGACCAGACCGCCGCGCATCCACACGCCGCCGGTGGTGTCCCAGAAGGCCGCCATCTGGCTCGCCATCCGGCCATAGCGGGTCGGCGTGCCGACGATGATCGCGTCATAGTTGGTCAGCGCGTCGGGGCCCTCGATCTCGGGGTGCGCGGTGTCGGTCTTGAAGTGCGCGGCGGCGACCACCTCGGGCGGAGCGGTTTCGGCGACGCGGCGGATATCCACCTCGGCACCCCCGGCGCGCGCGCCCTCGGCGATGGCGTCGGCCATCTTCTCGATGTGACCATAGGACGAATAATAGAGTACCAGAACCTTGGCCATGTGACTTAACTCCCTTCCAGAAATTGCAGTTATTCGGAATCGACCAGAACGATCTCGGCATCCTCGATGGCGGTGATCGTCACGGTACGGCCACCCGACAGCGCCGCACCGTCCCGAGCCGCGAACGGCACACCGTCGATTTCGATCCGTCCGGTCGCGGGGACGAGATAGGCGTGACGCCCCTCCCCCACGACATGCTCGACGCTTTCCCCGGCCCGCAGGGTCGCGCCCAGCACACGGGCATCGGCGCGGATGCGTAGCGCATCGCCATCCTCCTCGAACCCGCTGGCCAGCGTCACGAACCGGCCCGAACGCTCGCCCCTGGGGAACGGCTTGGCGCCCCAACTCGGCTGGCCGCCCCGGCTGCGCGGTTCGATCCAGATCTGGAAGAGCGTGGTCGGCTCGGCCTCCAGATTATATTCGGCATGGCGCACGCCCGATCCGGCGCTCATCACCTGAACATCGCCCGCCGCGGTGCGGCCGACATTGCCCATCGAATCCTGGTGCGTGATCGCACCGGTGCGGACATAGGTGATGATCTCCATATCGGCATGGGAATGCGGCGGGAAACCGGCGTTGGGAGCGATGACATCATCGTTCCACACCCGGATCGCGCCCCAGCCCATGCGGGCGGGATCATAATAATTGGCGAACGAGAAATGGTGCCGCGCGTCCAGCCAGCCATGGTTGGCATGGCCCAGGCTTTCGAAGCTGCGGCGGTCGATTCCCCGATCCTGAACAGGGGTGTCGATGACTTGGGTGCTCATAGGGTATCTCCCTTGGTTGAGCCCAAGATAGGGTGCATAATCGTCGCGTAAACGGAAACGCTGGAAACCGATCGTTTCCAAGTGCATTGTAGCGCGGAGCCGGCCGCCAAAGGGGTCGGGGCGAAGGGGGTATGGATGCGTCTGCCGGATCTGGAAGCCTGGGCCATCTTCGCCGCCGTGGTGGAGCACCGATCCTTCAGCGGCGCCGCCGACGCCATCGGGCTGTCCAAGGCCACCGTGTCCAAGGCGATCACCCGGCTGGAGGCGCAACTCAACCAGTCGCTGTTCCACCGCACCTCGCGCCGCCTGGCCCTGACCGAGGCGGGCAAGCCGCTGGCCGAGCATGCCGCGCGCATTCTGGCCGAGGCGCGCGCCGCCGAGGAAGCCGCGCGCGACGCCGCCAGCGCGCCCGCCGGTCGCATCCGGCTTGCCGCGCCCATGTCGTTCGGGGTGACCAACATCGCACCGGTCATCGCCGAGTTCCTGGCCGCGCATCCGGGGATCGAGATCGAACTCAGCCTGTCCGACGCGCGGGTTGATATCGTCGCGGAAGGCTATGACATCGCACTGCGCATCGCCGATCTGCCCGACAGCTCGCTGCGCGCGCGGCGGCTGTGCGGGATTTCTACGCATGTCGTCGCTTCGCCCGGCTATCTGGCGGAGCATGGCACGCCGACCCACCCCAATGAACTGGGCGAGCATCGGCTGCTCAGCTATTCCAACATCACCGGCCCCTGGCGCTTTCGCCGCTCCGACGGGGCGGAAGTGTCGGTCCGTCCGCAAGGTCCGCTGACCGCCAATAGTGGCGATGCACTGGTCCCCGCCGTGCTGGCCGGACTGGGCATCGCGCGGCTGCCGGGGTTCATCATCGGGCCGCATCTGGCATCGGGCCGCGCGGTGGCGATCCTGGAGGACTGGACGCCGCCGCCGATCGGGCTTCATCTGCTGACGCCGCCCAGCCCCTTGCGCCCGGCGCGGGTCGAGGCGCTGATCGCCTGGCTGGCCGACCGGGTCCGCGACCCCTGCATGATCGCCAAGGCGACGGAGAAGGCGATGGGGGACGTGCGATGAACCGGCTTCGCCCCGACGAGGCCGATGCGCGCTTCATCCGCCGCATCGTCCTGACCTTGGTGATCCTGGGCGTCGGCGCCGCACTGTTCCGGGCGGGCGACCTGCTGATCCTCGCCTTCGGGTCGATCCTGGGGGCGATCGTCATCCATGCCATCGCCGATCTCTATGCCGACCGTCTGCCGATCGGCCCCAAACGCTCGCTGACCCTGTCGGTCGCGACGGTGCTGGCGGTGCTGGGCTTCCTGGCCTGGCTGTTCGGCGTCGCCTTTCGCCAGCAGTTGAACACGCTGGTCACGCAATTGCCGAACCTGATCGACCAGTTAGCCGCCTGGGCCGCGCAATCGCCGGTCGGAGCCAAGGTGGTGGACGCGGTCCGCGCCGCCTATGCGGGCAGCCGGGTGGCGCAGGATATCGGCGGCATCGTGTCGGGCGCGGGCGAGTTCGTGCTCAACTGCGTGTTGCTGCTGGTCGGGGCGCTGTTCTTCGCCGCCGATCCCAAAGTCTATGAGCGCGGCTTCCTGCTGCTGATCCCTCGATCGATGCGCCCGGCGATGGAGGATGCGCTGTTCGATACCGGATCGACCCTTCGCCTGTGGCTCCGCGCGCAATTGATCCAGATGACGACGATGGGCGTGCTGGTCGGCGTAGGATTGGCGATCGCGGGGGTGCCGTCCGCCGCCGCGCTGGGGCTGCTGACGGGCCTCAGCGAATTCGTCCCCTATGTCGGGCCGGTCGCCGCGATGCTGCCCGCGCTGGGGCTGGCGGCGCAGGGCGGCAACCATGCGATCATCGGCACGCTCATCACCTTCGCCCTGGTCCGCCTGGTCCAGACCAACGCCATCACCCCCTTCGTCACCAGTCGCGTCGTGGCGATCCCTCCGGCCGTAACCCTTTTCGCGATCATCGGGATCGGCACCATATTCGGCCTTTTCGGACTTTTCTTTTCCGCGGCACTGTTGATCGTCGTGTTTACCTTGATCAGAAGCCTGTATTTGCGGGAAGTTCTGGGCGAAGACATTCCGCCGGTGGAACATCAGACCTTGCTCGACCCCCGGGCCAGAGTGAAACAAGACAATAATAATCCGGGTTAGGAGCGAATTAACCTTTTACGTTCACGCAAGCGTTGGCTAATGATTAACACATCCGGTCGCCCGGGGACCTTGGTGGCGATCATTCGCGAATGGGGATTGTCGATGCGCGTGCTGCTGATCGAGGACGAACCGACCACCGCCAAGGCGATCGAGCTGATGCTCGGCAGCGAAGGCTTCAACGTCTATACCACGGATCTGGGTGAAGAAGGCCTCGATCTGGGCAAGCTGTACGACTACGACATCATCCTGCTCGACCTGAACCTGCCGGACATGCATGGCTATGACGTGCTGAAGCGCCTGCGTGTCGCGCGCGTCTCGACCCCGGTGCTGATCCTGTCGGGGATCAACGAAATGGATTCGAAGGTGCGCAGCTTCGGCTTCGGCGCCGACGACTATGTCACCAAGCCCTTCCACCGCGAGGAGCTGATCGCGCGCATCCACGCCGTGGTCCGTCGCTCCAAGGGCCATTCGCAGTCGATCATCCGCACCGGCAAGCTGGCGGTCAATCTCGACGCCAAGACGGTCGAGGTCGACAATGCCCGCGTCCACCTGACCGGCAAGGAATATGCGATGCTGGAGCTGTTGTCGCTCCGCAAGGGCACGACGCTGACCAAGGAGATGTTCCTCAACCATCTCTATGGCGGGATGGACGAGCCCGAGTTGAAGATCATCGACGTCTTCATCTGCAAGCTGCGCAAGAAGCTGAGCCTGGCCTGCGATGGCGAGAATTATATCGAGACCGTCTGGGGTCGCGGCTATGTGCTGCGCGAACTGGACGAGGGGGAACAGGCCGCCGTCGCCTGATCCTTTGGCCGTTACGAAAAAGGCCGGTTCGCAAAGAGCGGACCGGCCTTTTTCATTGACGTGATTGCGCAGCCTTCCCCGTCAGGCCGACACCGACCGTCGACGCCACGCCACCATCGCCATCAATCCCAGTCCGACGGCCATCATCAACAGGCTGCCCGGCTCGGGCACCGGGGTCGGCGACCCGCCGCCGCTGCTCCCGCCCGAACTGCTCGGCGGATTGGGCGCGGTCGGGGTATAGGTGCCGATATAGGTCCCCAGGTGGAACTCGCCATTCTGGATCAGGCTGCCGAACACCGCCGATCCTTCGATATAGTTGCCGGTCACCGCCGCGGCCTTGGGGGCCAGCACCGACCCCTTCCATGCGGTCGACAGGGTCAGGCTGGTCGCATCGGGGAAGTTCCAGATGACATGCTCGCCCAGCCCCGTGGCATTGCCCAGGAAATTGTCGTTCAACTGGATCGCACTGCCGCTGACATTCACGATGACGGTGTCGGCGCCATTGGTGTTGAACGCGATCTCGCCGAAGCGCGTCAGGTCGGCGGCGGTCAGGTTGAACACGCCGACGCCATCGGCATTGGCCACCGCGTTGAACGTCGCGCGATTGCCCGCGATCGAAACCTGCGCCGTCGGGCTGAGTGCGGCATAGCCGTTCGACAGGTCCGTCATGCTGCTCGCCAGCACCGTCTTCTGCTGCGTCAACCCCGCGACGAAGCCGGGATCGCTGTTCCCCAGGCCCGACTGGACGACATTCTGGTTGATATTGGTGTTGGACAGGCTGCCCCCGACCTTCACCGTCTGAACGCCACCATTCAGGTTGAAGCCGCTCTGCACATTGCCGCCGACCAGCGCACCCGAGCCGTTGTTCAGGTTCTTGGTGCCGCCCAGCACGTCACCGACCACCGTCAGGCCGGGCAGCGCATAGGTTGAGGCGGGGACGGTGCGAATCTGGTAGTTGGACGAATTGCCGCTGAGATTGCCACCGACAAAGGTCCGCCCCTCCACCTCCGAACTGGAGGTCAGGTCGCCCAGGACGATGAGATTCCATTCCTTCAACGCGTCGATCCCGACCACCAGGGGGTCGGCGATGGCGATCGACGGCATGGCGACGGCGACCAGCCCGGCAAGAACGAGACGATGTTTCATGGGGCGATGATAGACGAAAATCGCCGCCAAATCATCAGGCGGTTGGCGAGCAGGTGTCCCGAAGCGCGACGCCCATGGTCATGGGGCGGCCTATAACATCACTTCCGCTCCCAGACCTTCTGCCCGCCGATCCAGGTTTCCTCTACCCGCGTCGCCCGCAACTCGCTGGGGTTGATGTCCAGCGGGTTGCGGTCGACGATGATGAAGTCCGCCTGCTGGCCCTGGCCCAGTCGCCCGAACAGGTCCTCGGCAAAGGCCGCATAGGCACCGTCCATGGTGAAGGCGCGCCAGGCCGCCTCGCGTCCGATGATCTCCTGTGGCTGCCACCCGCCATAGGGCTGGCCGTCCGGGCCTTGCCGTGTGATCGCCGCGGCCCAGCCAGCAAAGGGATCGGGGCTCTCGACCGGATAGTCCGACCCGAAGGTCAGCGTCGCGCCGTTCTTCAACATGGTGTTCCAGGCATAGGCCCCCGCCAGCCGTGCCGGGCCCAGCCGCGCCTCCGCCATCTGGCGGTCGCTGGTTTCGTGCACCGGCTGCATCGAGGCGATGATGCCATGCTTGCCGAAGCGCGGCAGGTCGACCGGATCGACGATCTGGGCATGTTCGATCCGCCAGCGCCGGTCGCCCTTATAGGTCTCGGCCAGTTCGTCGATCGCGTCGAGCACCTGTGCATTGGCCTTGTCGCCGATCGCGTGCACGGCAACCTGGTACTTGTCCATCGCCGCACGGCTCATCAGGTTGCGGATCACGTCATCGGTCATAAAGCCCAGACCGGATTGCCCCGGCGCATCGGCATAGGGTTGCTTCAACCATGCCCCGCGCGATCCCAGCGCCCCGTCGCCGTACAGCTTCACCCCGACCAGGCGCAGCTTGTTGTCGTACAGCCACGGCGTCGGCCCGGTGCCGCCGATCCGCACCGTATCGTCGATCCCGCCGCCATAGCTCATGATGCGGACCCGCAGATTTCCGGCATCGCCCATCCGGCGATAGGTCATCCATTCGTCCAGCGTCGTGCCCATATCGGCGGTCGCGGTGATGCCATGGCTGAGCAGTTCGTTCTGCGCCTTCAGGAAGGCGGTGTTGCGATCCTTGGCCAGCGGTTGCGGGATCGCCTTCTGGATCAGCGTCATGGCGGCGTCGACGAACACGCCGGAGGGCTGGCCACCGATCTTCTCGATCCGGCCACCGGCGGGCGAGACGGTCCTGGCCGTGATCCCCGCCGCCTTCATCGCCGCGCTGTTCGCCCACAGCGCATGGCCATCGGCGCGCTCCATCACCACCGGGCGGTCGGCGGCGACGGCATCCAGGTCGGCGCTGCTGGGAAAGCGGCCCAGGCCCCAGCTTTCCTGGTTCCATCCGCCGCCCAGGATGACCTTGCGATCCGGATTGGCCGCGACATAGGCGGCGATCCGGCTGCGCGCCTCGTCCAGCGACCGGGTGGTCGACAGGTCGAGTTCGATCAGGCGAAAGCCCAGCCCCATCACATGCCCGTGCGAATCGACGAAACCGGGCAGCATCACCCGCCCCTTCATGTCCGCGCGCCAGTCCAGCTTCTCGGGGCGCTTGTCCTTGGCGGAGAGCAGCCGCACGACCTTTCCATCCGGGGTCAGCAGCAATCCGGTGAACCGCACGACCTTGCCG
This sequence comes from Sphingomonas sp. 2378, assembly GCF_038084995.1. Lineage (NCBI taxonomy): Bacteria > Pseudomonadati > Pseudomonadota > Alphaproteobacteria > Sphingomonadales > Sphingomonadaceae > Sphingomonas > Sphingomonas sp. 2378. The sequence continues at coordinate 41,960 of NZ_JAXCMJ010000013.1, read as the reverse complement.
TCCCTGTCGAGCGTCAGCCCGGTCACATTGTCGACCAGCGCATCGGCGAAGGCAGGAGCGGGAGACAGCGCAACCGCCAGCGCGGCGAGAACGGTGGGAAGGACGCGGAAGGAGAAAGCCTGCTTTACCATGGGGTCATTCCCTATCGGGTGACGGGCTGGGTGGGAAGCGTGGGAGTATGCCGATCACTTTCGGTATTCCTCCTGCTCCCCGGACGTCATCCCCCCCTTCCGTCATCCCAGCGAAGGCTGGGATCTTCGGCAAAGGCACCGCTCCGATCGACAAAGGCCCCAGCCTGCGCTGGAGCGACGGATGATGAACGGGGATGATGAATGGCCGGGGCGCCATGGGCGACCTCAAGACCGCCGCACCACCTCGCGGATCACGAAATGCGAGGCCAGCCGCGTCACCCCCGGCAAACGCGCCAGCGTTTCGCGGTGGATGCGCTCATAACTGTCGTCGCGCCGGACCTCGACCTGGATCATATAATCCGCCTCGCCGCTCATCAGGAAGCATTCGACGATCTCGGGACAGCGCAGGATTTCGCGCTCGAACGCCGCCATCGTGTCCTGCCGCTGGTCCTTCAGCGTGACGTTGACCATCACGGTCGAGGGTCGCCCCCGCGCCTCGTGGCTCAGGATCGCGCGATAGCCGGTGATGACCCCCGCCTCGCGCAGTTGGGAAACCCGGCGATGCGCCGCGCTGGCGGACAGGCCGACCTTCTCCCCCAGCGCGGCGCTGGTCAGGTCGGAATCGCGGGCCAGTTGGGCCAGGATGCGGCGGTCGATGGCGTCGGACATTTCATCCCGGTACACCCGCCACCCACGCAAGGAAATCCTGATAAACAGGATTCACCGGGACCGCTTTGCACACCTCTCCCGCCCGATCGGCGCTATTGTCATGGCAATAGTCTTCACGGAGAGTCCCATGCGCGTCGGTGTGCCCAAGGAAATCAAGAACCACGAATATCGCGTCGGCCTGACCCCGCCGTCGGTCGCCGAACTGGTCGCCGCCGGGCATGAGGTCATCGTCGAGACCAAGGCTGGCAGCGGCATCGATTTCGAGGATCAGGACTATATCGACGCGGGCGGGCGCATCGTCGCCACCGCCGCCGAGGTGTTCGACCAGGCCGAAATGATCGTGAAGGTCAAGGAGCCGCAGGCGGTCGAGGTCGCGATGCTGCGCCCGCACCATGTGCTGTTCACCTATCTCCACCTCGCCGCCGACAAGCCGCAGGCCGAGGGACTGATGCAGTCGGGCGCGACCTGCATCGCCTATGAGACGGTCACTTCGCCCCGTGGCGGCGTGCCGCTGCTCAAGCCGATGTCGGAAGTCGCGGGCCGCATGGCGGTGCAGGTCGGCGCGCATTACCTGGAAAAGCAGCAGGGCGGCCGTGGCATCCTGCTCGGCGGCGTTCCGGGCGTCGCGCCTGCCAAGGTCGCGATCCTGGGCGGCGGCGTCTCGGGCGTGAACGCGGCACAGATGGCGGTCGGCCTGCGCGCCGATGTCACCATCTATGACATCAACAACGACCGTCTGGCCGAACTGGACATGTTCTTCTCCAGCCAGATCAAGACCGCCTATGCGTCCAAGGCGGCGATCGCGGCGGCGGTGAAGAATGCGCATCTGGTCATCGGCGCGGTGCTGGTGCCCGGTGCGGCCGCGCCGAAGCTGGTCACCCGCGACATGCTGAAGACGATGAAGCGCGGTTCGGTGATGGTCGACATCGCGATCGACCAGGGCGGCTGCTTCGAGACCAGCCATGCCACCACCCATCAGGACCCGGTGTTCGAGGTCGATGGCGTGATCCATTACTGCGTCGCCAACATGCCCGGCGCGGTCGCCCGCACCTCGACCTTCGCGCTGAACAACGCGACCCTGCCCTTCGCGGTGAAGCTGGCGAACATGGGCGCCGAAGCCGCGATGAAGGCCGATGCGCATCTGGCGAACGGCCTGAACGTCTCGGGCGGCAAGATCCGCCACGCGGCGGTCGCCGAAGCGCTCGACCTGCCGTTCGAGGCCTGGGCGGGCTAAACTCCGTTCGCATTGAGCGAAGTCGAAGTGCAAGCCACGGTGTCCGCCACGAGGGTGGCCCCGTGGCCTTCGACTTCGCTCAGGCCGGACGGCTGTTGGGATCGCCCACCCCCGTTCGCGCTGAGCAGAGTCGAAGCGCACGCCCGGACCTCCGCCACATAGGCAATCCCTGACCTCCGGTTTTATTTGACTGAGCGGTGCGTGGGATAAGGTTCGCGCGGAGGCGCGGAGAGTTCACGTCCGGCCGACAGGCCGGTCTTTCATCATCAGGGTGCGTCATCGCCTTCGGCCGAACGGACCCCGATGGGTGCGTCTACCCCAAACCTCTCTGCGTCTCCGCGCCTTCGCGCGAACCATTGAAACAAATCAAGAACATGAGAGTTGGTCCCGCGAAAGGAATTCGCGATGACCGACAATCCCAAGACCGAACCCTTCTCCAATGCCGAGAAGGACCCCGATGACTGGACGACCGGCGACGAACCGATGACCGGCGCGCAGGCGAGCTATTTGAAGACGCTGTCCGAGGAAGCGGGCGAAGGGTTCGACGAAACGTTGAGCAAAGCCGACGCCTCCAAGCGGATCGACGCGCTTCAGGCCAAGACCGGGCGGGGCCAGTAAGCCCTTATTGCCCCATCATCCGCATCGCCTGATCGAGCAGCATCACCCGCTGCTCGATCGCCGGGCGGTAGGAGGCGTCGGCGGGGGTCAGTTGCAGGGCGCGTCGCCATAGCAACCGGGCCCTGGCGAAATCCCCCGCCCGCATCCAGGCCAGCCCCTCGAAGAAGAACGGCACCGGGTCGTTCGCCCCCAGCGTCCGCGCCCGGCGGAATGCGAATTGCGCGGCGGGCGACATCTGATTGCGGTCATGTGCGAACAGGACATTGCCCAGTTCGGTCCAATAGGGAACGCTGCGCGGATTGGCCCCGACCGCGCCCAGCATGATCTTCACCGCCGTCCGGCTGTCCCCCGACCGCGCCAGCGCATCGGCGGCGGTGAACATCGCCGCCTCGCCGCCATAACGCCCCAGCAACTGCCCGCGCAGGTCGATCAACGCCTCATTGTCCGACTGCCGGTCGGACGGCGGCATGGGCGCGGCGGCGGGCAGGGTCGGCCTTCCCTGCCATGCATAGCCGACCCCGCCCAGCGCCAGCGCGGCCCCCAGCATCGTCCAGAGCGGCCGGGGGAAACGCAGCCAGAACGCCAGCGCGATCGCCGCCGCCGCGAGGCCGAGAAGCGCGAGCCAGCCCATCAGCGTGCCCGCCGGAAGCTGGAGCGCGCGATCAAAGCGCCGACGCCCAACAACAGGATCGGCGTCGCCCATAGCAAGGCCGTCGCGCCCGACAGCGGCGGATCATAGCTGACATAATCGCCGTACCGTTCGATCAGCCAGTGGCGTATCGCCTCCGGGCTTTCCCCCTGGGCGATACGTTGGCGGACCAGTGCGCGCATATCGGCGGCCATGTCCGCATCGCTGTCGGCGATCGACTGGCCCTGACAGACGACGCAGCGCAATTCGCCCATCAAGGCGCGGGCCTGCGCCTCGGCGCGGGGGTCGGCAAGCTGGGTGTTGCCGTAATCGGGCGCGGTCGTGGCCGCCGCCAGCGCCAGGGCGAGGAACAGGCTCATCGCGCCGCCTCCACATCGCGGACGATCCGGTCGACCTGATCGGGGCGGATATCGCCGATATATTGCCGCACGATCCGCCCGCGCCCGTCGATCAGGAACGTCTCCGGCACGCCCGACGAGCCGAGCGACAGTTGCACCCGGCTGCGCGCATCGTTGCCGATCGCGGCATAGGGGTCGCCGTTGCGGAGCAGGAAGTCGGCGATGGCGGGGCCCTTGTCATGGATGGCGATGGCGTCGATCTCCACCCCCCTGGCCTTCAACGCCATGAGTTGCGGCGCTTCGGCGATGCAGGGGATGCACCAGCTCGCGAAGACGTTGAGCAGGCGCGGATGCCCCTTGCCGAAATCGCCGCTCGCCAGCCCCGGCTTGCCCGGCACCATCGGGTCGAGCCGGAAGTCGGGCAAGGGCTTGTCGACCAGCGTCGAGTGAACCGTGGTGTCGGACGGGCGCATCAGCCCGCTCGCCACCACGACGAACAGGATGGCGAAGGCCGCCAGCGGCACCCAGATCAGCCAGCGCTTCAGTCCCATAGCAACGCCCGTCGCCGCTGCTGCCAGCCCTTGAACCAGCGCCCGAACAGCGCCAGCGCCCCGCCCAGCGCGACCAGCGCGCCGCCCAGCCAGATCAACGTCACGAACGGCTTCCACCACAGCCGCAACTGCCAGCGACCGGTCGCCGCATCCTGCTGCCCCAGCACGGTATAGAGTTGCCCGTCCCAATGGGTGGCGATGGCGCTTTCGCTGGTGGTGGTCGGCGGATCGGTAAAGAAGCGCTGTTGCGGGCGGAGGGACTCCGCCGACCCGTCGCGCGTCGCGGTCAGCCGCGCCTCCAGCGCCGACCAGTTCGGTCCGATCGCCGGATAGATGCGGTCCAACTGCACCCGCCACGGTCCGACGATCGTGGCTTGCCCCGGATAGAGCGCGACCAGCCGCTCGGCGGTGAAGGCGCTGTCGCAGGCCATGCCGATCATGCTGACCCCGATCCCGACATGCGCGACGACCATGCCCCAGATCGGCAAGGGCGTGCGCCGCCAGTTGCGCCGGGTGATCGGCAGCACGCTGGCGACGATCAGCCCGACACCGAAGGACAGGCCCAGGAGCGGCAACGCCCCCATGCCCCCGGTCAGGGTCAACACCAGCGCGAAAGTCCCCGCCGCAGCAACCATCGGCCAGAGCATCCGGATCAGCACAGCCTCCGCCTGATCCTGCCGCCAGCGCAACATCGGCCCGACCGCCATGACCGCGACCAGCGCCAGCGCGATCGGCCCGGCGGCGGCGTGGAAGAAGGGTGGCCCGACCGACAGTCGCACCCCGAACCCGGCGGCGACCAGCGGATAGAGCGTGCCGATCAGCACGATGCCCAGGATCACCGACAGCAACAGGTTGTTGACGACCAGCCCGCCCTCGCGGCTGACAAAGGCGAAGCTGCGCCCCGCCCGAACCTGCCCGATCCGCGCGCCGAACAGGGCCAGCGCGCCGCCGATATAGAGACCCAGCAGCGCCAAGATGAACGCCCCGCGCCGGGGATCGACGGCGAAGGCATGGACGCTGGTCAAAATCCCCGAGCGCACGAGGAACGTCCCGATCATCGACATGGAGAATGCGACGACGGCCAACATCACCGTCCACGCCCGCAATCCGTCGCGCGCCGCCAGCACATTGACCGAATGGAGCAGCGCCGTCGCCGCCAGCCACGGCATCAGCGAGGCATTCTCGACCGGATCCCAGAACCACCAGCCGCCCCAACCCAGCTCATAATAGGCCCAATAGGACCCCGCCGTGATCCCGATGGTCAGGAGCACCCAGGCCCCCAGCACCCAGGGCCGCATCGCACGGGCAAAGGCCGGGCCGACCTGCCCCGTGACCAGCGCGCCGACCGCGAAGGAGAAGGCGACCGACAGCCCGACATAGCCCGCATAGAGCGTGGGTGGGTGGAACGCCAAACCGGGGTCCTGCAACAGCGGATTGAGCCCCTGCCCCTCCACGGCGGCTGGATTCAACCGCGCGAACGGGTTGGAGGCGAAGAGCAGGAACGCATAGAAGCCCAGCGCGATCGCGCCCTGCGCCGCCAGCGTCGCGACATGCGTCGCCCGGTCGAGCGCGCGTTCCCTCCATGCCACCAGCGCGCCGCCCGCCCCCAGGATCGTGACCCATAGCAGCATCGACCCTTCGTGATTGCCCCAGGCTCCGGCGAATTTGTAGATCCAGGGCTTGGCCGAATGGCTGTTTTCCGCGACCAGCCTGACCGACAGATCGGTGTTCAGGAACAGCGCGATCAGCGCCGCCATGGCGATGGCGACCAGCGCGCCCTGCACGATCGCGACCGGGCCGATCGCCGCCATCGCCTGCTCACCGGCGACATCCTTACGCCGCAGGCCAAGCACGCCCAGCAACAGTTGCAACCCCGCCAGCATCGCGGCGAACCAGAGCGCGGCAAGGCCCGCCTCGGCGATCATGGCTCCAGGCTCCGGCTCTCGTGCATATTGCCCGCCATCTCGGGGGGCATGTATTTCTCGTCATGCTTGGCGAGCAGATTGGTCGCGACGAAGCGGCCATCCGGCTGGAACTGCCCCTCGGCCACCACACCCGATTTCTCGCGGAACAGGTCCGGCGTGATCCCGGCGAAGGTCACGGGCGTCGTCGCCTTGCCATCGGTCACGACGAAGCGGACCGTCACGCCATCGGGGGCGCGGTGGACCGATCCCGCCTCGACCATCCCGCCCAGCCGTACCGCCCTGCCCAGCGGCAAGCCTTGCGCCTTCGCGTCCGAAGGCGTGTAGAAGAACGCCGCCTGGTCCTTCATCGCCGACATGGCGAGCAGCACCGCCGCGACGATCGCGGCCAGCGCCAGCAGCGCCAGCGCAAGGCGTTGGGATTTGGGCGTCATTTCTCGGCGCGCTTCATCGCCAGATAGCTGATCAGGGTGAGCGCGCCTGCGCCGCCCAGCATGACCGCATAGGCAGCCGCCACGAACGCCATCTGGTTCATGCCCGCGCCATCCGCCGCATCCGCGCCTCGGCCTTGGCCTTGGCGAGCAGGGTGCGCATCCGCATCAGCACGATGGCGGCGAACAGGAAGGTGAAACCGGCCAGCGCGATGGGCAGCGGCCAGAGCAGCGACTTGTCGATGCTGGAACCCGTCAGCCCGATCGACTGGCCCTGGTGCAGCGTGTTCCACCACACGACCGAGTAACGGATCACCGGCAACAAAGCGGTGCCCGCCAGCCCGTACAGAGCCGGAATCCGCCCGTCCCCTCCCCGATCCGCATCGGCGCGGGCGAGCGCGATATAGCCCAGATAGACGAACAGAAGGAGCAGCATCGAGGTCAGCCGCCCGTCCCATTGCCACCACGTCCCCCAGGTTGGCCTCCCCCAGATCGACCCGGTGGCGAGGCACAGCGCGGCGAACACCGCCCCCGGCCAGGCGATGGCGCGGCCCGCGACCTGCGCCAGCGGATGCCGCCAGACGATCAGCGACAGGCTGGCGATGGCGATCCCGCTCCACCCGCCCATGCCCAGCCAGGCGGCGGGTACATGGATGTAGAGGATGCGTACCGTCTCCCCCTGAAGATAATCGGGGGGCGTCTGCGTCAGACCCGCCCAGACCGCGACGGCGATCAGCACGACGCCCGTCCCCAGGAAAATCCCGGTCAACGGACGAGCGATCTTCAGGAAACGCGCGGGGTTCGCAAGGGTGTGCAGGGTGGCCACGATGACAGGACTGTAAGGCCGTTTTTCGACCGCGTCATCCGCCTTCTCCCTCCTTATTATGCCCCTCCCGCAGGCGGGAGGGGTTTGGGGAGGGCATGGGGTCTCACGGAGACCGTCGCTTGTGGCCTACCCTCCCCCATCCCCTCCCGTTTACGGGAGGGGCGTGAAACTCATTAAGCGTTGAACCCGATAACATCCTGATTCGTCTTATCCTCGCGACACTCCTAGCAGGAGGCGCAAGGCGCAAAGGGACCATTACATCATCATGCCAGCCTTCCACCGCCTGCCCTTCCTCGCCCTCATGCTGACCCCCGCCCCCGTCTCTGCCCAAACCACAGAACCCGAAACCATCATCGTCACGGGCCGCGGCCTGGCCGACCAGCCCGGCGACCGCGCGCTGGACGTGGTGACGATCGACCGCGACCGGATCATGCAGAACGCCTCGCAAAGGCTGGAGAACGTCCTCGCCGATGTCGCCGGCCTTCAGCAGTTCCGCCGTTCGGACAGCCGCTCGGCGCATCCGACCTCGCAGGGGATCACCCTGCGTGGCCTTGGCGGCAATGCGTCGAGCCGGGCGCTGCTGGTGCTCGACGGCGTGCCGCAGGCCGATCCGTTCGGCGGCTGGGTGGTCTTCCCGGCCTATGCCACGGGGCGGCTGGGGCGCATCCGGGTGACGCGCGGCGGCGGATCGGGGTTTTGGGGTCCCGGCGCGCTGGCGGGCACGATCGAGATGGACAGTGCGACCCCCGACCAACTCTCCCCCCTCGACCTGGCGCTATCCTATGGCAGCCGTGATTCGGTCGATGCGCAAGGTTCGACCTCGCTGGCGCGCGAGGGCGGGTTCCTGACCCTGTCTGGCGCCTATGCGCGCGGCGACGGCTTCACCCCCATCGTCGAGGGACAAGGCGGGCCCGCCGACCGCCCCGCCCCTTACGAGCAATATTCCGGCGCGGCGCGCGGCGTCATCGGCATCGCGCCTTCGACCGAGTTGCAGATGACCCTCGCCGCCTTTCACGACGCGCGCGATCGGGGGACCGACTTCACCGACAATCGCTCGGACGGCGCGGATGCCAGCATCAGGCTGGTCGGGCGCGGGGCATGGGGCTGGTCGGCGCTGGGCTATGTCCAGACACGCCAATTCGCCTCACGCTACGCCAGCGTGAACGCCGCGCGGACGGCGGCGACACTGACGCTCGACCAGTATAATGTCCCCGCGACCGGGCTCGGCGCACGAGTGGAGGTGTCGCCGCCGCTGGGCGATGCGGTCACGCTGCGGCTGGGTGGCGATATCCGCGACACCAGCGGCCGGACGCAGGAACTCTACACCTATGTCGCCGGGCTCCCCACGAGGCGGCGCGAGGCGGGCGGCGCGACGCGGACCATGGGGCTGTTCGCCGATGGCAGCGTCGAAACAGGTGTCCTGACCGTCACCGCCGCCGCGCGGGTGGACGACTGGCGCATCCGGGGCGGAAAGCTGGACGAAAATATACTGGCGACCGGCGCGGTGCTGACCGACACCGATTTTGCGGATCGCTCGGGACAGGAGTTCACCGGGCGGCTCGGCCTCGCGATGCGACCTGTCGAGCCATTGACCCTGCGCACCGCCGCCTATCGCGGGTGGCGGCTGCCGACGCTCAACGAATTGTACCGGCCGTTCCGCGCGGGAGCCGATGCGACCGCCGCCAATGCCGCGCTGAACCCCGAACATGTCGAGGGGGTGGAAGGCGGCTTCGACCTGACCCCGGCAAGGGGCTTGCGCCTGTCGGGGACGTATTTCCTTAACCGGCTGACCGATGCGATCGCCAATGTGACGATGGGGCGCGGACCGGGAACATTTCCCGGCGTCGGCTTCGTCGCGGCGAACGGTGTGTATCGGATGCGGCAGAATCTCGACGCGATCCGCTCGCAGGGGTTCGAGCTGGAGGCGATTGCCAGCAGCGGACCGGTCAGCGCGCGCGCCTCCTGGTCGCATGTCAGCGCGCGGGTCGAGGCGTCCGGCATTGCCGCACCGCTCGATGGCCTGAGACCGGCGCAGACACCGCGCGACCAGCTATCGGCGACGCTGGCGGTCGAACATCGCGGAGCGGCTCTGAGCGGGACCGTGCGGCATATCGGTCGCCAGTTCGAGGATGACCAGAATAGCCGTACCCTCGCCCCCGCCACGACGCTGGACGCCTATGCGGCGATGCCGGTCGTTCGCGGCTGGTCGATCGAGGCGCGGGCGGAGAATCTGGCCGATGCGCGGGTCGAGGCGACCTATAGCGGCGCGGGGCTGATCGAGCGGGCGACGCCCCGGACGTTGTGGATCGGGGTGCGGACGCGGTTGTGAGCAAAGGGGCGTGCACTTCGACTTCGCTCAGTGCGAACGGGGTTCAGTACCCCGCTCCGTTCAGCCTGAGCGAAGTCGAAGGCCACGCCCCGTCAGGCCCGCCGCTTCACCAACGCCGTGCGCAGACACCGGCACACCACCTCGTCCCGCTGGTTCAACGCCTCATGCCGGAACGTCACCAGCCCGGCCCCCGGCCGCGACTTGCTCTCGCGCAGGGCCGTCACCTCGCTCGTCGCGCGCAGCGTGTCGCCCAGGAACACCGGCGCGGGCATGACCAGTTCGTCATAGCCCAGATTCGCGACCAGCGTCCCCAGCGTCGTCTCCCCCACCGATAGCCCGACCATCAACGAGAAGGTGAAGGTGCCGTTGACCAGGATCCGTCCGAACTCGCTGGCCTTCGCCGCCTCGGCATCGATGTGCAGCGGTTGCGGATTATGGGTCATGGTGGAGAAGAGCAGATTGTCCGTCTCGGTCACGGTGCGACGGATGGGATGGTCGATCCGGTCGCCGATCGTCCAGTCCTCGAAGACGCGCCCGCTCATGCCGCATCCTCCGCGACGATGCGGACCAGCGCAATACCCTCCGCCACCTGTCCGCCGGCTTGCGCCATCAGGTCGGTGACGGTGCCGTCGAACGGCGCGGTCAGGACATGCTCCATCTTCATCGCCTCCAGCGTGACGAGCGGCTGGCCCGCGCTGACCGTCTGTCCCTCGCTGACCGCCACCGCGATGATCCGGCCGGGCATGGGCGACAGGATCGCGCCGTCCCCCGCCCCGCCCGCCGCGAGGCCATCCGCGCGCCAGCGGGTGAAGGACCAGCTTTGCCCGCCCTCGGAGATCAGCAGTTGGTCGGAAGGCGAAGGGGGCACCTCTCCCGCCTCGCTGTAATCGACCGTGATCGGCTGGCCGTCGAGCAGAAAGCGCGAGGTCCGCCGGGGCGCGGCGTTGAGGCGGAAGCCGATGAGGTCGTCCTGCCCGATCAGCGCCGCCGCCGCCTCGGCCAGCGCCTCTTCGGAGGGCTCGGTCGGTGGCATCAGCGACTCGCCCTCGCGCGCGATCAGGCCGGTATCGACGCGGCCGCTGGCGAAGTCGGGATGGTCGAGCGCCTGCACGAGGAACCCGGCATTGGTGCGGACCGGCCAGATCACCGCCTCGTCCAGCGTATCGGCCAGCATTTCGCGGGCGTCGTCCCGGCTTTGCCCGTGCACGATGACCTTGGCGATCATCGGGTCGTACCAGGGGGTGATCTCCGCGCCTTCCTCGACTCCCGTGTCGATACGGATCGCGGGGTCGTTCCCTAAGTCGAACACCTCCAGCGTGCCGATCGCGGGAAGGAAGCCCCTGGCCGGGTCTTCGGCATAAAGCCGCGCCTCGATGGCGTGGCCGTGGATCGCGAGCTGTTCCTGCGCCATCGGCAAGGGCTCGCCCGCCGCGACGCGGAGTTGCCACTCGACCAGATCGACACCGGTGATCGCCTCCGTGACGGGATGCTCGACCTGGAGCCGCGTGTTCATCTCCATGAACCACACCCGGTCGGCGCGAAGCCCCTCGGAGGCGTCGGCGATGAACTCGATGGTCCCTGCGCCGACATAGTCCACGGCCTGTGCGGCACGGACTGCGGCACCGCACACGGCTTCGCGGGTCGCCTCGTCCATGCCGGGCGCGGGCGCTTCCTCGATCACCTTCTGGTGGCGGCGTTGCAGCGAGCAATCGCGCTCGAACAGATGCACGACCCGGCCATGGCGGTCGCCGAACACCTGCACCTCGATATGGCGGGGCGAGAGGATGTATTTCTCGATCAGCACCCGGTCGTCGCCGAACGAAGCCGCCGCCTCGCGACGGCAGGAGGCCAGAGCCTCGGCGAAAGCGGCGGGGTCGTCGACGCGGCGCATCCCCTTGCCGCCGCCCCCGGCGACCGCCTTGATCAGGACGGGATAGCCGACCGCATCCGCCTCGGCGGCGAGGCGGTCGGGGGACTGGTCCTCGCCCAGATAGCCGGGGGTGACCGGGACTCCGGCGGCGATCATCCGCGCCTTGGCGGCGTCCTTCAGGCCCATGGCGCGGATGCTGTCGGGGTTCGGCCCGACCCAGACCAGCCCGGCGGCGATCACCGCCTCGGCGAACCCGGCATTTTCAGAGAGGAAGCCATAGCCGGGATGGATCGCCTCCGCCCCGCTGTCCTTCGCCGCGGCGAGGATTCGGGCGGCATCGAGATAGCTTTCCCGCGCCGGAGCCGGGCCGATCAGGATGGCTTCATCGGCCAAGCGGACGTGCAGTGCGTCCGCATCGGCTTCCGAATAGACCGCGACGGTGCGCAACCCCATCTCCCGCGCGGTGCGGATAATGCGGCAGGCGATCTCGCCACGATTGGCGATGAGGAGGGATTGGAACATGCTTTAATCCTCATTCCTCCCCAAGCTGTGCTTGGGGAGGGGGACCATGGCGATAGCCATGGTGGAGGGGCGATGGGAATACCGACGAAGCCGGGCCGGACGGTTCGGAAAGCGCGTGCTCTCAGGCGTGATTTGACGCTGCCCGAGGTCGTGCTGTGGCGCGTCCTCCGCGAGCGGCCCGAAGGGTTGCGGTTTCGCAGGCAGCATCCGGCGTGGGCCTATGTGCTGGACTTCCACTGCCCGGCGGCGAGGCTGGCGGTCGAAGTGGATGGCGAGGTCCACGGGCGTGGTAATCGACCGGAGCGGGATACTCGGCGCGATGCATTTTTGGGCGAGCATGGGGTGGCGGTTTTGCGCATACCCGCTGGGGATGTGCTTCGCGATCTGGATAGCGTCGTGCGTTACATCGTCGCGCAGGCTCGCGACCGCTTGCCCCTCCATCTTCCTGCGGACGGTCCCCCTCCCCAAGCACAGCTTGGGGAGGAATAAGCGGCCTTCTTCATTCCTCCCCATCTTCGATGGGGAGGGGGACCGCCGCGAAGCGGTGGTGGAGGGGCATTCCCCGATCACATCCGGAACACCCCGAACCGGGGCGCCTCCGCGATCGGAGCATTCAAACACGCATCCAGCGCCAGCCCGAGGACATCCCGCGTCTGCGCCGGATCGACGATGCCATCGTCCCACAGTCGCGCGGTGGCGTACCAGGGATTGCCCTCGTCCTCGTAACGCTGGCGGATCGGGGCCTTGAACGCCTCCGCCTCCTCCGGCGTCCAGTTCTCCGCATCGCGGTGGACGGTCGCGAGCACGCTCGCGGCCTGCTCGCCGCCCATCACGCTGATCCGCGCATTGGGCCAGGTGAACAGGAAGCGGGGCGAATAGGCGCGCCCGCACATGCCGTAATTGCCCGCGCCGAAGCTGCCACCGATCAGCACCGTGATCTTGGGCACCTGCGCCGTCGCCACCGCCGTCACCAGCTTGGCGCCATGCTTGGCGATCCCCTCCGCCTCGTACCGCCCGCCGACCATGAAGCCGGAGATGTTCTGGAGGAACAGTAGGGGGATACGCCGCTGGCACGCCAGTTCGATGAAGTGCGCGCCCTTCTGCGCGCTCTCCGAGAACAGCACACCGTTATTGGCGAGGATCGCGACGGGCTTGCCATGGATATGCGCGAAGCCGCAGACCAGCGACGCACCGTACAACGCCTTGAATTCGTGGAAGCGCGAGCCATCGACCAGCCGCGCGATCACCTCATGCACGTCATAGGGCGCGCGGACATCCTGCGGGATCAGGCCGTATAGTTCCTCCGCCGAATAGAGCGGTTCGTCCGGCTCCGCGAGGTTGACGTCGGGCAGGACCTGAGGCGGCAGCGTCTCGACGATGTCTCGGACGATCGACAGCGCATGGTCGTCATCTTGCGCGACATGATCCACCACGCCCGACTTGCGGCCATGGGTGTCCGCACCGCCCAGTTCCTCGGCGGAGATGACCTCGCCCGTCGCCGCCTTCACCAGCGGGGGCCCCGCCAGGAAGATCGTCCCCTGCCCGCGCACGATCACCGTTTCGTCCGACATGGCCGGGACATAAGCGCCGCCCGCCGTGCAGCTTCCCATGACGCAGGCGATCTGCGGAATGCCCGCCGCCGACATCTGCGCCTGGTTGAAGAAGATGCGGCCGAAATGATCGCGGTCGGGAAAGACCTCCGCCTGGTGTGGCAGGTTCGCGCCGCCGCTATCGACCAGATAGATGCAGGGCAGCCGGTTCTCGAGGGCGATCTCCTGCGCCCGGAGATGCTTCTTGACGGTCAGCGGGTAGTAAGTGCCGCCCTTCACCGTCGCGTCGTTGGCGACGATCATCACCTGGCGGCCATGGACGCGACCGATACCTGCGATCATCCCCGCGCCGGGGACGGCATCGTCATACAGGCCGTTGGCGGCAAGCTGGCCGATTTCAAGGAAGGGGGAACCGGCGTCGAGCAACTGCTCCACCCGGTCGCGGGGGAGGAGTTTTCCGCGTGCGACGTGACGTTCGCGGGAGGATTCGCTGCCGCCAAGGCCCGCCCGCGCCACATCGGCACGCAGGCGCTCGGCGAGCGCGCGGTTATGCCCGGCATTGGCGCGAAAGCCCGGATCGTCGCGCGACACCCGGCTGCAAATCGCCGCCCCCATCAATTCCTCCCCATCTCTGATGGGGAGGGGGACCGCCGCGAAGCGGTGATGGAGGGGCGAGGGGCTTGCCCCTCCACCATCGCTGACGCGATGGTTCCCCTCCCCAAGTACAGCTTGGGGAGGATTGAAGCGGTCGTCATTGCGCCACCTTTTCGAACTTGCCGATCAACTCGCGCCCGATCAGCATCCGGCGGATCTCGTTCGTTCCCGCGCCGATATCGAGCAGCTTGGCATCGCGCGCGAAGCGTTCGACCGGCCAGTCCTTGGTATAGCCCGCCCCGCCCAGCGCCTGGATCGCCTCCATCGCCACCTTCACCGCATTCTCGCTGGCGAGCAGGATCGCGCCCGCCGCGTCGAACCGGGTGGTCCGCCCCGCATCGCAACTGCGCGCCACCGCATAGACATAGGCCCGCGCCGAATTGAGCGCGACATACATGTCGGCGATCTTGGCCTGGATCAGCTGGAACTCGCCGATCGCCCGGCCGAACTGCCGCCGCTCGCGGACGTAAGGCACGACCACGTCGAGGCACGCCTGCATGATGCCGAGTTGAATTCCCGCCAGCACCGCGCGCTCATAATCCAGCCCGCTCATCAGCACGCCGACGCCGCCGTTCACCGGCCCCATCACCTGCGCGTCCGAGACGAAACAGTCGTTGAAGACCAGCTCGGCGGTCGGGCTGCCGCGCATCCCCATCTTGTCGATCTTTTGGCCGATCGCAAAACCGGCCATGTCCTTCTCGATCAGGAAGGCGGTGATCCCCCGGCTCCCCTCGCCCGTCTTGGCATAGACGACCAGCGTGTCGGCATAGGGCGCATTGGTGATCCAGAACTTCGTGCCGTTCAGCACCCAGCCGCCCTCGGCCTTCACCGCGCGCAGCTTCATCGACACGACGTCGGACCCCGCCGACACCTCCGACATGGCGAGGCTGCCGACATGCTCGCCCGAAATCAGGCCGGGGAGATATTTCGCCTTCTGCTCCGCATTGGCCCAGCGGCTGATCTGGTTGATGCACAGATTGGAGTGCGCGCCATAGGAGAGCCCCAGCGAGGCGGAGGCGCGCGACACCTCCTCGATCGCGACGACATGCTCCAGATAGCCGAGACCCAGCCCGCCATCCGCCTCGTCCACCGTGATGCCATGCAGGCCCAGCGCACCCATTTCGGGCCAGATGTCGCGGGGAAACCAGTCTTCCGCGTCCATCCGCGCGGCGAGCGGTGCGATCCGGTCGGTCGCGAAGCGGCGTGTCGCCTCACGGATCATGTCCGCGCTTTCGCCCAGCGCGAAGTCGAAATCCTCGATCATGTCCTCTCCAAGCGGCTCTTTGAGTCCGTTACCCCGCTTTAAACGGATATTACCCAAACGCGCAATCTTCGTTCCAGCCTCGGTTGCATCGCCCGATGCCGGGGCGGATCGAAAGGCCGATCCAAACATTTGCAACTGGTCGCGAAACTCTTCATGTGGCAGGAACGAGAGGATTTGATCACCTGATGGCCACCCGTCCCGTCGCCACCGATCCAGGGCAAGATATTACCGCCTGCGACCGGGAACCCATCCATATTCCCGGGGCGATACAGCCACATGGCCTGCTGCTGGTCGCCGATGCCGCGACGCAGCGGATCGTCGCGGGCGCAGGGAATATCGAGGACCGGCTGGCCTCCGAATGGCTGGATCGCCCCTTGTCCGAACTGCTCGGACAGGAGGTAGCGAAGATGGTCGCGGCCATGCCGATCGGGCCGGGCTCGGCGGTCGCCGCCGTCCCCGTCGACGGGTCGAACGAAGCCTTTTCGGTCACCGCGCACCGCGTCGCGGGCGAACGGGTGCTGATCGAGCTGGAACCCAGCATCGCCGATGCTCCCTGGGGCCGGGGCAGCCCGCTCGCCTGGCTGGACGCGGCGGCGACGAGCTTCGAGCGGACTGGCGACCTGGCGATGCTGTTCGACCGGGCGGCGACCACCTTTCGCCTGCTGACCGGCTTCGACCGGGTGATGGTCTATCGCTTTCTGGACGAGGATGCGGGCCGCGTCGTGGCCGAGGCGCGCGCGCCGGAATTGCAATCCTTCCTCCACCATCACTTCCCCGCATCGGACATTCCGAAGCAGGCCCGCGCGCTGTACGTCCGCAACAGGACGCGCTGCATTCCCGATATCGGCTATGTCCCCGCGCCGCTCCGCCCCGCCGGGTTCGAGACGCTGGACCTCAGCGACGTCGCATTGCGCAGCGTGTCGCCCATCCATCTGCGCTATCTGGCGAATATGGGCGTGGTCGCCTCCGCGTCGATCTCGATCGTCAAGGACGGGGTGTTGTGGGGCATGGTCGCCTGCCACCATCACAGCCCGCGCCGCCTGTCCGCCGAACTGCGCGCCGCCGCCGCCGCGCTGGCGGGCGGCCTGGCGCGTCAGATCCGGGCGCGCGAGGAGGCCGAACTCTATCGCGAGCGGCTTCGCCTGCGCGCGGCGGAGGACGGCATATTGCCGCGCGTCGTCGGGCCGGGCGATATCGTCCCCGTCATTCGCCGCCTGATGCCGGACCTGATGACCATGCTGGGCGGGACCGGCTTTGCCATCATCCATGGCGGCAAGGTGCATGACCATGGCATCTGCCCGCCCGCCCTCGCCTCGCTCGACATCGCGCAGACGGTGACCGCGCGTACCGCCGGCGAGTTGTTCGTCACCCATCAACTTGCCGACGCGATGCCCGAGACCGCACCGCTGGCCGCCACCGCCAGCGGCGTGCTGGCCCTGCCGCTGGTCGATGGCGGGATCACGCTGTTGTGGTTCCGTGCCGAGCAGGTCGAGGAGGTCGAATGGGCGGGCAATCCGCACAAGTCGGTCGCCGCGAACCCCGATGCCACCCTGACCCCGCGCGCCTCGTTCGACAGCTGGCGCGAGACGGTGCGCGGGCGTTCGCGTCGCTGGACGATGGAGGAAGTGGAGTCCGCCCATCGCCTCCGCCGGGCCCTGCATGAAGCGTCGCAGAACCACCGGCTGCGCGGGCTGAACAGCGCGTTGCAGCGGACGCTGGACGACAAGGAAGCGCTGCTCCAGCAGAAGGACGTGCTGATGAAGGAGGTGGACCACCGGGTCCAGAACAGCCTCCAGCTCGTCTCGTCCTTCCTGTCGCTCCAGGCCAAGGCGGCGGGCGATCCCCATGTGCGCGAGCAGTTGAACGAGGCGCAGGCACGGCTGTCCGCCGTCGCCCTGGTCCATCGGCGCCTCTACCGCGACGACCAGATCCAGACGGTCGATCTCGCCCGTTATCTGGAGGATCTGGTCGGCGACATGCGCCAGTCAATGGGTCGCGACTGGTCGGCGATGATGCGCATGGACCTGACGCCGATCCTGATGCCGACCGATCGGGCGATCAACCTCGGGCTGGTCACGACCGAGTTGATCATCAACGCCACCAAATATGCCTATGACGGCGCCGCGGGGCCGGTAACGATCACGCTGGAGCAATATGGCAATCGCCTGCGCCTGATCGTCGCGGACGAGGGGCGTGGCAAGGGCGACGATGAGGTCGACGACGGGCGCGGCTTCGGCAGCCGGATGATGGCCGCGATGATGCAGCGCCTGTCGGGTACGATCGAATATGACGACAACCAGCCGGGCCTCCGCGCCATCGTGATCGCCCCGATCGCGGATTGAGGGGGAAGCCTTCGGGGCTCTAACCTCCGTTCAGCCTGAGCGAAGTCGAAGGCCAAGGGCATAATTACCCCAAAGGTACCACCCCGGCGAAGGCCGGGGTCCAGTTTTTGGCATCCTTTCGGAGCGTCAAAATGCTTCGCATCCGGACCTCGGCCTTCGCCGGGGTGGAGGGGAATAAAAGTGAGGCGAATCCCATAGCCTTCGACTTCGCTCAGGCCGAACGGAGGGTGGGGGTTACGCCGCTTTGCCGTAAAGGGCGAACACAACCTCTGCGGCCTTTACCGCCCGGTCGATCCACGCCTCATCCCCCGCCGCCGCGTCCAGCGCATGGCGGAAGTCGCGCCATTCCCCCGGCCCGAAGCCGGACTGGAGATAGGCCTTGGGCAGCCCCTCTCCCACCCGCCGGGCGAGCATCACCCCGCCCAGCCGCGATCCTTCCGTCACATACAGCGCGCCCCAGCGCGCCGCATCGTCATCCGACAGATCGAGCGTCAGGGGTTCGGGCATATCCCACCCCAGCGCGCTCAGGTCCGCCGCCAGCGCCGCACGCCGCGATCGCCAGGGAAAGCCGATCCGCCGCCCCGACAACCAGTCCTCGACCACGGGCAACGCACGCGCATGGGCGATCAGGAACGCCGTGTAGCTTTCCCGATCGTCCAGCCGATAGGCGCCATAAGCGGCATCGACCGCCTCATGCGCGGGACCGGTGCGCGCGCGCAGGATGGCCGATGCGCTGTCGCTTATTTCAGGCAGGCGACGATCCCCGCGATCACCGCCAGCGTCTCTTCCGGATCGCGCACGCGGACCGTGTCGAGGCCCAGTTCCTTGGCGGGATAGTCGTTGCCGCCGGGAAAGATCGCGTCGCCGATGAACATCATCGCGTCGAGGGGAATGCCGCTGGCGTCGCGCAGCTTCTTGAGCCCGTACGCCTTGTCGACGCCCTCACGGGTGATGTCGATCGAGGTCGCACCGCCCATGTTGATCGACAGGCCCGGCAGGCGCTGCTTGAGATCGGCCTGTATGATCTTGCGCTTCTCGAACTTGGGGTCCCAATGTTCCTTGGCGTCGATCGGCGCCTGCTGGCCGAGCGCGGAGAAGGTGATCTGGCTGCCGCGATCCTCGATCCGCTCGCCCCAGGTCTGCTCCGGCACGAAGCCGGTCGCCTCCAGCGCGGCGTCGAACGCCTCCAGGATCTTGGCCTTGGTCGCATCGTCGAACAGTTCGGCATAGACCGGGGTCCATTGGCCGTCCTGATAGGTGTAGAGCTTGGTGCCGGTGGTCGGCATCAACCACAGCTTGCTGCGGTCGGCGCGTTCGGGCAGGCGGCTCGCCACCTGCTTGTCGAACTGCGGCCAGTCACCGCCCGAGATCACCGCGACATGCGCGACGTCGAGCAGGTCGGCCAACGCCTCCCCCATCGGTTCGCCCAGAGGCTGTTTGCTTTCGGCCAGCGTACCGTCGAGGTCGAACGCAACCAGTTGCTTCATGAAGGCACTCCGATTCTGGGCATGATGATAGTATTGATGGCATAGGCCACGCCATCGTCCGCGTTGGAACGGGTGTGTACCGATATCTGTTCCCTAACAGCGTCCGGCGCATTCGCCATCACGATCGGCAGGCCCGCGCGTACCAACATGGGAAGGTCGTTGGCCTGGTCGCCCAGCACCGCGACCTGTTCCAGCGGCACGCCGAACGCCTTGGCCAGCATAGCCACGCCATCGCCCTTGTTCGCTTGCAGCGCGGTCACGTCAAGATAATAGGTCTGCGACTGGGCTATGGTCGCCGCCCTGCCATGCGCTTCATTCGCCTTGTCATGCAGGCCACGCAGCAATTCGGCGTCGTCGCTGACCAGCGTGATCTTGTCGACCTTGTCGATCAACGCGGCAAAATCCTGCGTCACGACCGGTTCCTGCGACGACGCCTTGCGCTCATGCTCGACATGGGTGCCCTCGGCGCTGCTGGCGTACCAGCGATCGTCGGCGAAGACCCAGATGGCGACCGGGTTCTCGGCCGCCATCGCCAGCACGTCCTTCACGACCTCGGCCGGCACCCGGAATTGCACGTCGATCGAACCGTCACGACGGAAGACGGTGCCCCCGTTGAACGCCCCGATCGGCGCGTCGATCGCCAGTTCCTCGGCCAGCCAGCCCAGCCCCGATCGCGGCCGGGCGCTGATGATCGTGAAGCCCACACCCGCCGCCTCCAGCCGCTTGACGGCGGCGATGGTGGCGGCGCGGAGTTTCTTGTCCGGATCGACCAGCGTGCCATCGACATCCGACACGACCAGCCGGATGGGCGGGCTCATTGCGGGATTTCGGTGTGGCCGCCAAAGCCGAAGCGCATCGCCGACAGCACCTTGTCGCCGTATGTATGCTCGACCCGGCTGCGATAGCGCGCGAAGAGCGAGGCGGTCAGGACATTGGCCGGAACCTTCTCCTCCATCGCCGCGTCGATCGTCCACTGGCCCTCGCCCGAGTCCGCGACATGGCCCGAGAACTGCTCCAGCATCTCGTCCTTGGCCAGCGCGATGGCGGTCAGGTCGAGCAGCCATGACGAGATCACGCTGCCGCGCCGCCAGACCTCGGCAATGTCGGTCAGGTTCAGGTCGAAGCGTTCGTCCTCGGGCAGCTTGTCGCTGTTCTTCGACTTCAGGATGTCGAAGCCCTCGGCATAGGCCTGCATCAGGCCGTACTCGATGCCGTTGTGGATCATCTTGACGAAATGACCGGCACCGGCGGGACCGGCATGGATATAGCCCTTTTCGGCGCGCGGATCGACCTTGTCGGCGATGCGGCCCGGCGTGCGGACGATATCGCCCGTGCCGGGGGCGAGTGCCTCGAAGATCGGATCGAGATGGTCGACCGTTTCCTTGTCGCCGCCGATCATCATGCAATAGCCGCGCTCCAGGCCCCAGACGCCGCCCGAGGTGCCGACATCGACATAATGGATGCCCTGTTCCGCCAGCGTCTTGGCGCGGCGGATATCGTCCTTGTAGAAGCTGTTGCCGCCGTCGATGACCACGTCACCGTCCTTGGCCAGCCTGGCGATTTCCGCGATCGTGTCCTCGGTCGGGCCACCGGCGGGCAGCATCACCCACCAGATCGCCTTCTCGGCCAGCTTGGCCGCCATGTCCTCCAGCCCCGTGGCCGCCTCCGCGCCGTCCTTGGCGAGCGCCTGCACCGCCTCGTCGCTGCGATCCCAGGCCACCACCTGATGCCCAGCCAGCATCAGGCGGCGCGCGATGTTGCCACCCATGCGGCCAAGGCCGACCAGACCGATCTTCATGCGGAACTCCATTATGTTCTTGGTGTCGTAAAAAAGGGAAAGGCCCCCTCCCCGGCCTGGGGAGGGGGCCTGTCGGATCAGGCCGTGGCGGGCTGCTTCTGCCCGATCGCGCCGAGCAGATCGTCGAACGCCTTGACGAAGGAGGCGACCCCCTCCGCCACCAGCGTGTCGGTCACACCGTTCAGGTCGAGGCCCAGCCGCTCGGCCTCGGCCAGCACATGCTTGGCCTCGTCGATATCGGCGGTCAGCGTCTCGGCCACCGTGCCATGGTCGCGGAAGGCGTCCATCGTCTTGGGCGGCATGGTGTTGACCGTGTCCGGCCCGATCAGCGTGTCGATATAGAGCGTGTCGGGGAAGGACGGATCCTTGGTCCCCGTCGAGGCCCAGAGCAGACGCTGCGGCTGCGCGCCCTTGGCGGCCAGCGCCTGCCAGCGGTCGGACTTCAGGAAGTCCAGATACCACTGATACGCCAGCTTGGCGTTGGCGATGGCGACCTTGCCGCGCACCGCCTTCAGCGCATCCGCCTCGGCATCGCCGGCGGCGATCCGCTCGTCGATCTTCTTGTCGATCGCCGAGTCGATGCGGCTGATGAAGAAGCTGGCGACGCTGGCGATCCGGTCGATCGGCTGCCCGGCCTTGACCCGCTCTTCCAGCCCGGCCGCATAGGCCTCGGCCACCTTGATATAGGCGGCTTGCGAGAAGAGCAGCGTGACGTTGACGTTGATCCCCTTTGCGATGGTCGCCGAGATCGCCGCAGCACCCGCATCGGTGCCCGGAATCTTGATCATCAGATTGGGGCGATCGACCGCATGCCACAGCTTTTCGGCCTCGGCGATGGTCGCGTCGGTGTCGTCGGCGATATAGGGCGACACTTCCAGGCTGACATAGCCGTCCTTGGCGTCGAGCCGGTCATAGACGGGCCCCAGCGTTTCCGCCGCCGCCTTGATGTCCTGGATCGCCAGATGCTCGTAGCGGTCGATGGTCGCCGCGCCGGGATTTTCCTTGTCGAACGCGGCCAGCGTGCCGTCATAGGCGTCGCCATGCCCCATCGCCTTTTCGAAGATCGACGGGTTGGAGGTGACGCCGGTCAGCCCGTCCTCGGCGACCAGCTTTTCCAGCCCCTTCGCCTCGAGGAACTTGCGATCGACGAAATCGAGCCAGGGGGCGCAACCCTTGGCGCCCAGTTCCTGCAACTTGCTCATCACTTGGTCTCCAGCATTTCGCGGGCCACCTTCACGACATTGTCATGGGTGAAGCCGTACTTGTCCTGCAACTTGGCGAGCGGGGCCGAGGCGCCGAAGGTCGACATGGTGATCGTCCGACCGTCGAACCCGACATAGCGGTCCCAGCCGACCGACCCGGCCTGCTCGACCGCCAGACGCCTGGTGACGGCGCGCGGCAGGACGCTTTCCTTATAGGCCGCATCCTGCAACTCGAACCGATACCAACTCGGCAGCGAGACGACGCGCGCCTTGATGCCATCGGCCTTCAACGTCTCATAGGCGTCCGTCACCAGCGACAGTTCCGACCCCGTTGCGATCAGGATGATGTCGGGTGTGCCGTCGCAATCCGCAAGGACGTAACCGCCCTTCCTCACGCCCGAAGCAGGCGCATATTTGCCGCGATCCAGCGTCGGGAGCGCCTGACGTGAGAAGATCAGCGCGGTCGGATGGCTGGCCGACTCGGCGGCGCAACGCCACGCCTCGGCAACTTCGTTGGCATCGCCGGGGCGAATGGTGTCGAGGCCGGGGATCGCGCGCAGCGTCGCCAGATGCTCGATCGGCTGGTGGGTCGGACCGTCCTCGCCCACGCCGATCGAGTCGTGCGTGAAGACGAAGATCGCACCGATCTCCATGATCGCGGCAAGGCGGATCGGCGCGCGCATATAGTCAGAGAAGACCAGGAAGGTCGCGCCATAGGAACGCAGATGCGACAGCGCCATGCCGTCGACGATCGCGCCCATCGAATGCTCGCGCACGCCGAAGTGGAAGTTGCGCCCCTCATAGCTGCCCGGCTGGAACGAACCGCCATCCTTGATCAGCGTCTTGGTCGAGGGCGCGAGGTCGGCCGAACCGCCGATCAGCCACGGCACCTTGGCGGCGATGGCGTTCTGCACCTTGCCGCCCGAATCGCGGCTGGCGATGCCCTTGGCATCCGCCTCGAACACCGGAATCTCGCTGTCCCAGCCCTCGGGCAGTGTGTCGGACAGCATCGCGTCGAGTTCGGCGGCGAGGTCGGGATATTCGGCGCGGTAACGCTCGACCATCGCGACCCATTCGTCGCGCAGCGGCTTGCCGCGTGCCTCGATCGCGCCCTGGAACGCTTCGCGCACGCCGTCGGGGACCAGGAACTTGGCATCCTCGGGCCAGCCATAGGCCTTCTTCGTCGCGCGGATCGCGTCCTCGCCCAGCGGCTCGCCATGCGCCTTTTCGCTGCCCGCCTTGGGGCTGCCATAGCCGATGACCGACTTGACGACGATGAAGGTCGGCTTGTCGGTGGTCGCCTTGAAGGTGTCGAGCGCGGCGGTCAGCGCGGCGACGTCGTTCGCGTCGTCGACATGCAACACGTTCCAGCCATAGGCCTCGAAACGCTTGCCCACATCCTCGTCGAACGCGATGTCCGTGCCGCCCTCGATCGAAATCTGGTTCGAGTCGTAGATCCAGCACAGGTTGGACAGCTTGAGGTGCCCGGCGGTCGAGGCCGCCTCGGACGCGACGCCCTCCATCATGTCGCCGTCGCCGCACACGACATAGACGTCATGGTCGAAGACCGGGAAACCCTCGCGGTTGAAATGCGCCGCCAGCCAGCGCTCGGCGATCGCCATGCCGACCGAATTGCCGCAACCCGCGCCCAGCGGGCCGGTCGTCGTCTCGACGCCGGTGGTGTGACGATATTCGGGGTGGCCCGGTGTCTTGGAGTTGAGCTGACGGAAGCCCTTCAGGTCTTCCAGGCTGAGCGCGGGCTTGCCGGACTTTTTGCCGTCCGCGTCGATCTCCTCGATCCCCGCTAGGTGGATCAGCGAGTAGAGCAGCATCGAGGCATGGCCGACCGACAGCACGAAGCGGTCGCGATTGGGCCAGTCGGCATGGGCGGGGTCGTAGCGCAGGAATTTCGACCAGACGGTGTGACCGACCGGAGCCAGCGCCATCGGCGTGCCGGGATGGCCCGAATTGGCCTGCTGCACCGCGTCCATCGACAGGGTGCGGATGGTGTCGATGGTCAGTCGCTCGATCGACCCGTCTTCATGAAGATGGGTATCGGCCACGGCGTGGGTGGTGGCATCGGTCATGGAGTCTGGCCTCATCCTTGTCTTATGCGATCGAACGCGTCCGCGCCCGCTCTGGTTGCCATGCGTGAGCGGCCTTAGCGCGGGTTCGCCCCCCGTTCCAGCCGGGTAACGATCCCGTTATCCGCAATATAGGCGGCATCGATTTCGCGCAGGAACAGACCATGCCCGACAATTCCTGGTATCGCTACCAGAGAATCGGCGAGGGTCGGGAGCGAGGAATCGTCCCAGCCATGGCCGTCGATGACGATATTGCCATTGTCGGTCCGATAGTCGGGGCGCTCGACCATATGGACGAAAAAATCCTTCAGTCGCGCGGTGACATAGCTTTTGGCGAAGGGCAGTATCTCGACGGGAAGCGGCGTTCCGCCCAGCCGCGCCACCCGCTTCGAGCCATCGGCGATCACGATCATCCGGTCGGCGGCGTCGGCGACGACCTTCTCACGCAGCATCGCCCCGCCCGCCCCCTTTACCGCATACAGCCGCGCGTCGATCGCATCCGCGCCGTCGATCGCCAGATCGACCCGCGACACCTCGGCGAAGTCGCGCACTCGCAGACCCAGCGACTCGGCCAGATTGGCGCTCGCGAGGGAGGTGGCGACCGTCTCGATCCGCAGATTCCGTTCGGCCAGCGCCGCAATGGCGTGCGCGGCGGTCGAGCCGGTCCCCAGGCCCACCAGCATATCGTCGCATACCTCCCGCACCGCGGCAGCGGCGGCGAGGTGCTTATCGGCGTCCCGATCCTTCATTTCCTTACAAAAATGCTCCAGAACCCCAAAGGCTCCCACATGACGGGATTCGCCGCAACGCGACAAATTGCGACAATTAAGGCATGGGGATTTAGGCCATCATCGCTTGCCTTTTCGGCTCCGCCTCGTGCAATTTGACATAAGACAGCAACGTTTGCCCGGATCACGCATTGAGGCGCGAGCCGGGCTCCCGCTCGGCATTTCAGGCAGGTGGACGATTTGAACTTTCCAGGCTTTCGCGGGCGCCGGGCGCTTGCCGGTACGGCCATGGTCCTGGCGCTGGCGACCTTGTCGGCATGTG
The DNA here is from genome assembly GCF_038084995.1 of Sphingomonas sp. 2378. Classification (NCBI taxonomy): domain Bacteria; kingdom Pseudomonadati; phylum Pseudomonadota; class Alphaproteobacteria; order Sphingomonadales; family Sphingomonadaceae; genus Sphingomonas; species Sphingomonas sp. 2378. The sequence continues at coordinate 16,439 of NZ_JAXCMJ010000013.1, read as the reverse complement.
GCGGCGAAAAAGGCGGCACGGCCAAGGCGCGCGCGGGCGGACAGCAGCAGACGCCGACCGTCGGCTTCGTCACCGTCCAGCCGACCAACGCGCCGATCATCACCGAACTGGCCGCGCGGACCACGGCCTTCGAAAGCTCCGACGTGCGCCCGCAGGTGACCGGCGTCATCCGCCGCCGCTTCTTCACCGAAGGCTCGCTGGTGAAGCGCGGCCAGCCGCTCTACGAGATCGACCCGCGGCTCTACCGCGCCTCGGTCAACCAGGCCGCTGCCAACCTGCAAAGCGCGCAGGCCAATGCGGAGGCGACGCGAACACTCGCCGAACGCTATCGCCCGCTCGCGCAGATCGAGGCCATCTCGAAGCAGGACTATACCAACGCCCAGGCCTCCGCCCGCCAAGCCGCCGCCCAGGTGGCGCAGACCCGCGCCGCGCTGGAAACCGCACGGGTCAACCTGCAATTCACCACCGTCCCCGCCCCCATCACCGGGCGGATCGGCCGCTCGCTGTTCACCGTGGGCGCGCTGGTCAGTGCCAGCCAGACCGATCCGCTGGCGCAGATCCAGCGGCTGGACCCGATCTTCGTCGATATCCAGCAATCCGCCGCCGACCTGCTCTCGCTCCGCCGCAGCCTGTCGGCGCGCGACGGCCTGATCCCCGCCAGCGCGCGCGTGACGCTGCGGCTGGAGGACGGGACCGATTACGGGCAAACCGGCACCGTCGAGTTCGCCGAAGCCGTGGTCGATCCGCAGACCGGCACCGTCACGCTGCGCGCGCGCTTCCCCAATCCGCAAGGACTGTTGCTGCCCGGCATGTTCGTGCGCGCGCGCTTCGCCCAGGCGATCGACACGGGTGCCTATCTGGTCCCGCAACAGGCGATCGCCCGCGACCCCAAGGGCAATGCGACGTTGTTCGTCGTCGGCCAGGACAGCAAGGTCCAGCAGCGGACGGTCAAGGCCGAGCGGACGCAAGGGACCAACTGGGTCGTCACCGATGGCCTGAAACCCGGCGACCGGATCGTGACCCAGGGCCTCGCCAATCTGCGCGCGGGCCAGAGCGTGAAGGCGGTCCCCGCCGACAGTCCGCAAAAGGTCCAGCCCCCCTCGCCCGAGCAGTTGAAGAAGATGCAGGCCGCCAAGAGCAAGGCGGGCTGACCGGACCATGCTCAGCCGCGTCTTCATCGATCGTCCCATCTTCGCCTGGGTCCTTGCCATCATCGTCATGCTGGCGGGCGTCGGCGCGATCATGGGCCTGCCCATCGCGCAATATCCCGACGTCGCGCCGCCCCAGGTGTCGATCCGCGCCACCTTCCCCGGCGCGTCCGCCCAGACGTTGCAGAACTCGGTCACCCAGGTCATCGAGCAGCAACTGACCGGCATCGACGGGCTGCTCTATTTCCAGTCCTCCTCGTCCAGCCGTGGCTCGGTGACGATCACCGCGACCTTCGCAAAGGGCACCGACCCCGATATCGCGCAGGTGCAGGTCCAGAACCAGGTCCAGCAATCGGTCGCACGCCTGCCGCAACAGGTGCAGCAACAGGGTCTGGTCGTCCGCAAGTCGAACCCCGACTTCCTGCTGATCGCAGGCGTCTATGACGAGACGAACCGGATGACGAACCAGGACGTCTCCGACTATCTCGTCTCCAACCTGCAAGACCCGCTGGGCCGTATCCAGGGCGTGGGCGACACCAACGTCTTCGGCTCGCAATATGCGATGCGCATCTGGCTGAACCCGGAGCGGCTGGCCTCCTATCAGTTGATGCCCTCGGACGTGGTCACCGCGATCCAGAACCAGAATACCGAAGTCGCGGCGGGCGAAGTCGGCGGCACGCCGTCGGCCAGCACGCAGATGCTGAACGCCACCGTCACCTCGCAGTCGCGGCTCCAGACGCCCGAGCAGTTCCGCGAGATCATCATCAAGACGCTGAACAACGGCGCGACCGTCAAGCTGTCCGACGTGGCGCGGATCGAGCTGGGCGCGGAAAGCTATGCCGCCGTCAGCCGGATCAACCAGCATCCCGGCGCGGGTATCGCCGTGCTGATGGCCCCCGGCGCCGACGCGCTGAAGACCGCCGAACTGGTCAAGGCGGAAATCACCCGCGTCGCCAAGACCTTCCCGCCCGGCCTGAAGATCGCCTATGCCAATGACACGACCGCCTTCATCAAGCTGTCGATCGACGAGGTGGTCAAGACGCTGATCGAGGCGATCATCCTCGTCGTCATCGTTATGTTCGTCTTCCTGCAAAGCTGGCGCGCGACGCTGATCCCGACGATCGCGGTGCCGGTCGTACTGCTGGGCACCTTCGCGATCTTCTATCTGGCGGGATTCTCGATCAACACCTTGACCTTGTTCGGGCTGGTGCTCGCCATCGGCCTGCTGGTCGACGATGCGATCGTGGTCGTGGAGAATGTCGAGCGCCTGCTCGACGAAAATCCCGACATGACCCCGCGCGAGGCGACGATCGAGTCGATGAACGAGATCACCGTCGCGCTGATCGCGATCGCGCTGGTCCTGTCGGCGGTGTTCCTGCCGATGGCGTTCTTCGGCGGGTCGACCGGCGTCATCTATCGCCAGTTCTCGATCACGATCGTCTCGGCGATGATCCTGTCGGTCGCGGTCGCGATCATCCTGTCCCCCGCCCTCACCGCCAGCCTGCTCAAGCAGAAGGCCAAGGAGGGAGAGGAAGGCGCCTGGCTCGACCGCAAATTCCCGCGCGTGGCGCATGGGCTGCAACGCGCCAAGGACGGGTTCAATTCGCGTTTCGACTGGACGGTGGAGAAATACACCTCCGCCGTGCGCACCGTGGTCGACCGCAAATGGCTGTTCCTGCTGATCTATGTCGGCGTCGTCGCGCTACTGGCGATCCTGTTCCTGCGCCTGCCCACCGGCTTCCTGCCGACCGAGGATCAGGGTTCGGCGATCATCCAGTTCCGCCTGCCCGCCGGCGCGACACAGGGGCGGACGATGGAGATCCAGCGACGCGTCGAGCAATATTTCGCCCAGAACGAAGGCAAGAACGTCCAGGTGCTCTTCACCGTCTCGGGCGGCGGCGGTGGCGGCACCAGCGGCCAGAATACCGGCCAGGGCTTCATCAACTTCGTCGATTGGGCCGACCGCAAGGGCAAGGAAAACAGCGCCGACGCTATTACGGGTCGCGCCTCCGCCGCATTCCGGGGCTTGCGCGACGCGCAGGTCTTCGCGCTCGTTCCGCCCGCCATCCGGGGTCTCGGCCAGTCGGACGGCTTCACCATGGAGTTGCAGAACATCTCGGGCATGTCGCTGGAGAAGTTCGAGGCGATCCGTGACGAATTGCTCGCCAAGGCCAATGCCGATCCCAAGCTGGCCTCGGTCCGCCTGACCGAACTGCCCGATATCGCGACCCTGCGCGTCGACCTCGACCAGCAGAAGCTGTCGGCGCTGGGCCTGACCCAGCAACAGGTGAATTCGACCCTGTCGACCGCCTGGGGCGGGCAATATGTCAACGACTTCATCGACCGTGGCCGCGTGAAGCGCGTCTTCGTCCAGGGCGATGCCCCCTATCGGAGCGAGCCCGAAGACCTGAAGCAATGGTTCGTGCGCGGGTCGAGCGGCCAGATGGCCCCCTTCTCCTCCTTCTCGACGATCAACTGGGGCGTGGCCCCGACCACGCTGTCGCGCTTCAACGGCATCCCGTCCTATGAATTCCAGGGGTCTGCCGCACCGGGCTATAGCTCGGGCGACGCGATGCAGCGGATGACCGAATTGGCCGCGCAAATCCCCGGCACCTCGATCGCCTGGGCGGGGCTGTCCTATCAGGAGCGTTTGTCTGGCGGACAGGCCCCGATCCTCTACGGCCTGTCGATCCTGGTCGTGTTCCTGTGCCTGGCCGCGCTCTATGAAAGCTGGTCGATCCCGTTCGCGGTGCTGCTGGTCATTCCGCTCGGGTTGATCGGGGCGGTGGCGTTCGTCACTTTGCGCGGGCTGACCAACGACGTCTATCTCCAGATCGGGTTGCTCACGACGATGGGGCTGGCGGCGAAGAACGCCATCCTGATGATCGAGTTCGCCGAACAGGCGGAGAAACAGGGCAAGCGCGTGATCGACGCCGCGCTGGAGGCCGCCAAGATTCGTCTTCGCCCGATCCTGATGACCAGCTTCGCCTTCATCTTCGGCGTGTTGCCGCTGGCGATCTCGACCGGTGCGGGGGCGAACAGCCGTATCGCGATCGGCACCGCCGTGATTGGGGGCATGCTGACCGCGACGGTGCTGGCGATCTTCTACATCCCGCTGTTCTTCGTGCTGGTCCGCCGGTCGGTCCGCAACGGCCTGGCCCGGCTGCGGGGCAAGCCGATGAGCGAGCATGGCGCGGGGCATCGCCCGGCACCCGACGCACCCGAGGCGGAGAAGGCCTGATGCGTATCCTGTCCCCGCTCCCCGCCATGCTGCTGGCCGCGACCGCGCTGTCGGCCTGCTCGATGGCGCCGAAGTACGAGCGCCCCGCCACGCCGGTGCCGCCCTCCTGGCCGGTCGGCGACGCCTATCTCCGCCAGTCGGAGGCGGCGCTGCCGACGGTGCGCTATAGCGACGTGTTCCGCGACGCCCGGTTGCAGCAACTGATCGTGCAGGCGCTGGCCAACAATCGCGACCTGCGCGTCGCCGCCGCCAATATCGCGTCCACCCGCGCGCAATATCGCATCCAGCGCGGCAGCCTGTTCCCGCAGATCGATGCGACGGGCCGCTACAGCTATACCGATCGCGGTTCGGGCGGTGCGGGCAGCCAGGCGGTCGGCAATGGCGGCACGGGAACCGGCACGGGCGGGACGGGCACGGGCACTGGGACCGGCGGCACCGGCACTGGCACCGGCGGCACCGGCGGCACGATCGTCACCGGCGCGAACGGTTCGGGCAGCGCCTGGTCGGTCAATCTGGGCACGACCGCGTTCGAGCTGGACCTGTTCGGGCGTATCCGTTCGCTGACCGGCGCGGCGCTCGATCGCTATTTCGCGACCGAGGCCGCCGCCCGCGCGACCCGGCTGACGCTGGTGGGCGACATCGCCGATGCCTGGCTGACCTATGGCGCGGACCAGAGCCTGCTCGCCATCGCGCAGCAGACCGCCGCCAATGCCGAGCGCAGCGTCACGCTGACCCGCGCGCGGCTGACCGGTGGGATCGCTCCGCGTACCGACCTGCGTCAGGCCGAGCAGGTGCTGGCGACCGCCCAGGCCGATCTGGCGCAACAGAAGACCGCCGTCGCGCAGGACATCAACGCGCTGCAACTGCTGGTCGGCGCGCCGATCGATACGGCGCTTCTCCCCCGCTCGATCGAGGAGGCGGCCCCCACCGTCGCAACCCTGCCCGCCGGGCTCGATTCAGGGATCCTCCTGCGCCGCCCGGATGTGGTGCAGGCCGAATATCTGCTGCGCGCCGCCAATGGCCAGATTGGGGCGGCGCGGGCGGCGTTGTTCCCGCGGATCTCGCTGACCGGGCTGGTCGGCTTCGCCAGCACCGCGCTGTCCTCGCTCTTCTCAGGGGGCAGCTTCAACTATTCGGTCGCACCCGCCGTCAGCTATCCGATCTTCCAGGCCGGGGCCGGGGTCGCGAACGTCCAATATTCGGAGGCGCAGCGCGATGCGGCGCTGGCAACCTATGAAAAGGCGATCCAGACCGCCTTTCAGGAAACCGCCGACGCCTTGGCGCGGCAGGGGACGATCGCGGACCAGCTGGGGGCCAATCGCCGCTTCCTGGATGCCGCCGCCGACACCTATCGCCTGACCGAGGCGAGCTATCGCGGCGGGGTGACGCCCTTCCTCAACACATTGGACGCGCAGCGTTCGCTCTATTCGGCGCAGCGAACCGTGATCGCGACTCAGCTGGTCGAGGCGAGCAACCGGGTGTCGCTCTACCGCGTGCTCGGCGGCGATTCGCTGCTGGAGACCACGCCGAACGGCCCGGTGGCGCTCGGCGCGGGGCAGTAATCCACCACCATCACCCCCTCCCTCTCCTTACGGGAGAGGGAGGGGTGGAAGTCAGAATGCCTTACCCCTGGTCCTGCCTGGACCGAACCGCTCCGACCGCGTCACGCCCGAACTGGACGATCATCTCGCCGATCTCGCGCGCCTGCGACATGGAGCGGGTGCCCTGTTCCCGCAGGAAATCGGTCTGGATGCGCATCACATCGGACAGGTCCTTGGCGGAGGCCGCCGCGCGCATCGCCGAAAAGGCTTCGCGTGCATTGGTTTCCGCCTGATCCAGCATCTTGAGCGTCACGGCCGATCCGCCTTCCGCGATCTTCTGACCCGAAGCTTGCATCGCTTCGCCCGCGCCCTTCATCCGGTCGGTAAAGGCGCCAGCGCCCATATCGCCGCCGATGGCACCCGCACCGCCGCCATTTCCGAATTCGTCGGCCATGTCATGATCTCCTTGCCCGTTACCGTTCGAATTGAACCCTTGGGGCCCCCGAGAGTTGCACGGCTTCCGGCCGGGCCGCCTTTCGATCACAGCCGCTGGAAATAAGCTTCCAGGATCGCCCGGCACTTGGCCGTGGCGCTGAGGCGACCGTCTTCGGACCGCTCGATCCAGTCGCGCGCGATCAGCAGGTCGATCCACCGCGTGCCCGCCACGCCGTCGCCCGGCAAGCCCGCCGCGTCCAATATGGCTGCATCCCCTTGCAGGTGTTGCGCGACATACACGGCCAGCACGATCTCCCAGGCGGGATCGCCGAACAGGTCGCCATCGGGGCCCGCCATAGCCCGGACGTGCCGACGATGGCGAAGGATCATCGCGGCGCATTCGCGCGGGGTCGGCACACGGGGCGGGCGCGGCACGGGCACGCCGCCCGCCTCGCCCGAAATCGCCTGGATCCGCACCTGAACGTCGGTCATGACGGCGGTGAACTGGGTAAAGCTGGCGCGATCCTCCTCCGGCCAGTGGAGCAGGCGCAGGTCAGACGTCATCGCGCGGCTCCCGCCACGGCAGGCTCCAGTCCGGGTCGTGCCCGTACAGCGCCAGTCGCCGCTGGTGCCGCATCACGCCCAGTGCCAGCACCAGGATCATCGGATAGGCCAGCTTGCCCGCCGCCACCGCATACATCCACGGCATCAGCCCCGGATCGAGGCCGCGCACCCCATGGACGCCGATGGCCAGCAGATGCAGCGCCGCCAGCCACAAAGGCCAGAACCGATTGGCCACAGCCGCCACGACCACCAATCCGGCCATCAGCGCCAGGTCGATGACCAACCCCGCCATATCGACCGAACGAAAGCTGGTCGCCGGGTCGAAAGGGACGAGGTAGGTCGCCACCGAGGCGACGAACAACATGATCGCGGTCCATCGCTCGGGCCGCCCGCCGCGCAGCAACGCGTAGAGGCATACCACGGCCTGTAGAATGTTGAAGATATAGACGTGAATCACGGCGTGCGCCGCAGGGATGAGGCGGAATTGGGCATCTCGCCGCTGTGATCCTCAGGCCGCGACGCGCGGGGGCGTCCGGACATCAAGGCCCGTCGATTCGCGTCGCCTGGCGCGGTCGTCGCCATGATCGTCCGCATCGAAACCCGGCTTTTCCCCAGTGCGGGGGCTCTGCACGATATGATCGCCGCCCTGACCGATCGTCTGCGCCGCCCGGTTCAGCAATTCGAGCGCATGTTGCCCGACGACCGCCGACAGCCGGGCCTCCGCCCGCCCCTGGGGCAACGCCGCCGCCAGCGCGCCCGCCGTCGCGAAGGCGGCGTCCAGATCATTTTCCAGCTGCCCCAACAGGCGAGCCACCTGGCCCCCCGCGTCATGCCCTGTCGTCATCGCGCGCCTCAACCCGTTCCCGAATCCCGCACCCCGGATAGGGGGGCGCGGCGAATCATGTTCAACCGGCAAGGTGCGACATCCGACCGATGACGCGGGCCATCACGTCCAGCCCCGTCGCCAGCATGCCGAATCCGACGGCGAGCGCGATGGCGATCACGGAAACCCATAACAGCCTTTCGGCCACCGTCATGTCGTTGCGAAGCTGGCCTCGCCGCCGGAAAGGCAGGGGCAAGCGGGGCGATGCGTGGACATGGCCGTCCTGCACCGCCCCACCGACCGTACTCCCATCCGGTGCGGTCGGCCTTGGCACGGGGTTCGGTTCGGACGACAGCCCCATAGAATCGGGTATGATTTTACTGGGGTCGGTTTCCGAAGGCTTTTCCGTATCTTGGTCGGAATCCTGGGCCTCGAACTCGGCCAGCGCCAACGCCGCCTCACGCCGGTTGCGCGCGCCCAGAAGGCGCACCGCCTCCGCCAGATAGCTGTCGACCGTGGATTTGCCCAAGCCCAGTTCGGCGGCGATTTCCTTGGACCCCATGAGTGCTTTCACGCCACGCAGGCATTGGCGGTGGCGACGGGTAAGAAGGGCGAAACGTTCGGGGGTCATCTCGTTTTCCGGCCACGCCGGAGGATCCGTCCAGGCATGACGACGCCCTAGCCGCGACTAAGGGTCGTCGCCAAGCGCTTCCGCGTCCGTTCCGGGCGCGTTCGAACTACTGAGAAACAAGGTTAATCGATTTAACGATTCTGTCGAAAACTTATGAGCCGGACTTGCCCGGCATCTTGATGGCCTCGATCGAATCGAGCGCGCGGAGCAGATCGTCGAAGGCGGCGTCCTCCTCCACCGGAAAGGACCGGCGGAAGCCGGAGCCCAGCACGTCGAGGTCGCGCTGGGTCAGCAGGCCGACCGCGACGATCGGATCGGGGCGGCGCGGCGCCGGCGGCCGATCGCGCGTCATTGGCATCGTCCTATCGGGGCCTGGCCGTTCCGCCCGAGCGTGCTTTCGCGGCACGCGGCATTTTGACACGGCGCAGGCATAGGAAATCGTGTCACTTTCAGGCCGCGCATCGTCCGAACTCCATTCATGATGGCTGAACCCGTCATTCGGCGTGCCTGTTCCACGCATTTTCGGCACTTGCGACCGGGCACCGGGACAGTCGATCCGCCTTGCCTCCGTTTCGTCGGGCTTTCGCACGCGCACACCCTTCCCTCTGAGGCAACCCATTGCTAAGGCCGCGCGTGTCAACCGGATCTATCCCCGGCGCGCCTGCTCGCGGCTGAAGCTGCCGTGTCCCACTGGGCGTGCCCGGCTCGACCAAGAAGGGACGCCCATGACTGCGATAGGCCAGGACAGCCTGAACACCCGCTCGACGCTGACCGTCGACGGCAAGAGCTATGATTATTACAGCCTCGCCAAGGCTTCCGAGCAGCTCGGCGACATCAGCCGCCTGCCCTTCTCGATGAAGGTGCTGCTGGAGAATCTGCTGCGCTTCGAGGACGGCAAGACCGTCACGCGCGAGGATATCCAGGCGATCGTCGACTGGCAGAAGACCCAGCGTTCGGACCGCGAGATCCAGTATCGCCCGGCCCGCGTGCTGATGCAGGACTTCACCGGCGTGCCGTGCGTGGTCGACCTCGCCGCGATGCGCGACGCGATCACCAAGCTGGGCGGCGATGCGGCCAAGATCAATCCGCAGGTTCCCGTCCACCTCGTCATCGACCACTCGGTCATGGTCGACGAGTTCGGCACGCCGCAGGCCTTCGAGGATAACGTCGACCTCGAATATCAGCGCAACATGGAACGCTATGAATTCCTGAAGTGGGGATCGAAGGCGCTCGACAATTTCTCGGTGGTTCCGCCGGGCACCGGCATCTGCCACCAGGTGAATCTGGAATATATCGGCCAGGCCATCTGGTCCTCGACCGAAACCGGCGACCATGCCAAGGGCAGTGCGACCATCGCCTATCCGGACACGCTGGTCGGCACCGACAGCCACACCACGATGATCAACGGCCTGGGCGTGCTCGGCTGGGGCGTCGGCGGGATCGAGGCGGAAGCCGCGATGCTGGGCCAGCCCGTGTCGATGCTGATCCCCGAGGTCGTCGGCTTCAAGCTGACCGGCAAGCTTCAGGAAGGCATCACCGCCACCGACCTGGTGCTGACCATCACCCAGATGCTGCGCGCCAAGGGCGTGGTCGGCCGCTTCGTCGAGTTCTACGGCCCCGGCCTGTCGTCGATGACGCTCGCCGACCGCGCGACAATCGCCAACATGGCGCCGGAATATGGCGCGACCTGTGGCTTCTTCCCCGTGGACGACAAGACGCTCGACTATATGCGCCTCACCGCGCGTTCGGACGAGAATGTCGCGCTGGTCGAGGCCTATGCCAAGGCCAACGGCTTCTGGCGTCATGACGATGCCGCCGACCCCGTCTTCACCGACACGCTGGAACTCGACATGTCGACGGTCGTGCCGTCGCTGGCGGGTCCGAAGCGTCCGCAGGACAAGGTCGTCCTCACCGAGGTGGACGACGTGTTCAACGCCGACCTCGCCAAGGTGTACAAGAAGGACGCCCCCGCGCGCGTCGCGGTCGATGACCGTGGCCATGACATCGGCGACGGCGACGTGGTGATCGCCGCGATCACAAGCTGCACCAACACCTCGAACCCGAGCGTGCTAGTCGCCGCCGGTCTGGTCGCGCGCAAGGCGAACGCACTGGGCCTGAAGCCCAAGCCCTGGGTCAAGACCTCGCTCGCCCCCGGTTCGCAGGTCGTCACCGATTATCTCGACAAGGCGGGCCTGACCGCCGATCTCGACGCGATCGGCTTCAACCTGGTCGGCTATGGCTGCACCACCTGCATCGGCAATTCGGGTCCGCTCGCCGAGCCGATCTCGAAGGCGATCAACGGCAACGACATCGTCGCCGCGAGCGTGTTGTCGGGCAACCGCAACTTCGAGGGCCGCGTGTCGCCCGACGTGCGCGCCAACTTCCTGGCCAGCCCGCCGCTGGTGGTGGCCTATGCGCTGAAGGGCACCGTCACGCAGGACATGCGCGAGACGCCGATCGGCCAGGGCAAGGACGGCCAGGACGTGTACCTCAAGGACATCTGGCCCTCGAACGAGGAAGTCCGTTCGCTGATGGATGCGAACATCGACGACGAGATGTTCCGTTCGCGCTACGGCAATGTCTATGCGGGCGACGCCAAGTGGTCGGCGATCGAGGTGACCGGATCCGACACCTATGCCTGGCCCGCCGCTTCGACCTATGTCGCCAACCCGCCCTATTTCGAGGGCATGGAGATGACGCCGAAGCCCGTCACCGACATTATCGAGGCCAAGCCGCTCGCCATCCTGGGCGACTCGATCACCACCGACCACATCAGCCCGGCCGGTTCGATCAAGGCCGACAGCCCGGCAGGCATCTTCCTGCAAGAGCATCAGGTCGCCAAGAAGGACTTCAACTCCTATGGCGCGCGTCGCGGCAACCATGACGTGATGATGCGCGGCACCTTCGCCAATATCCGCATCAAGAACGAGATGGTGCCGGGTGTCGAAGGCGGCATGACCCGGTATGAAGGCGAAGTGATGCCGATCTATGACGCCGCGATGCGTCACAAGGCCGACGGCACGCCGCTCGTCATCGTCGCGGGCAAGGAATATGGCACCGGATCGTCGCGCGACTGGGCGGCGAAGGGCACCAACCTGCTGGGCGTGCGCGCGGTCATCACCGAGAGCTTCGAGCGTATCCACCGCTCGAACCTGGTCGGCATGGGCGTGTTGCCGCTTCAGTTCGCCGAGGGCGTGACCCGCGAGACGCTGAAGCTCGACGGCAGCGAGACCTTCACCATCCAGGGCGTGGCGGGTCTCCGTCCGCGTCAGGATGTCGAGGTGATCCTGGCCCGCAAGGACGGCTCGACCGAGACCTTCCTGACCAAGTGCCGCATCGATACCGTCAACGAACTGGAATATTTCCTGAACGGCGGCATCCTGCAATACGTGCTGCGCAACCTGGCGGCGTAAGCGGCTTTCCCGAGGGTGAGCCCGATGCTCGCCCTTTGGAGTAGGAAAAAGTCCGTCCGGAGCGATCCGGGCGGGCTTTTTCATACGTTGCAGCAGGAGACATGCACTTGATCCCCCTCTCCTTCAGGGGAGGGGCCGGGGGGTGGGGCGCATCCGCCAGCGCACGGCTCTTTGAAAGGCCCCACCCCGACCCCTCTTCCGAAGGGGAGGGGCGGCTTCGGATCCGTGATGCCCTCAATCCTCCCCAAGCCATGCTTGGGGAGGGGGACCGCGCCCGTCAGGGCGTGGTGGTGGGGCAGGCCGCCTCGCCCCTCCACCACCGCTTCGCGGCGGTCCCCCTCCCCGCGCTGTCGCGCAGGGAGGAATGGGTCAGTCGGCGACCTTCTGCGCCTCGACGATCCGGGCGTCGCTCCCCAGGGTATAGAGATAGGCTTTCCGCTCCTCCGATCCCGGACGGAGCCGCTTGAGAATGCGTTCCTGATCCCTGGTCAGCGCGAAGCGGGTATAGCCCGACCGGACGAGACAGCCATTCACCTCATCCTGAAGCTGGGCCTGCAAAGCATCGACATGCTGGTCGGGGCGGTACATGCGCCGCAGCATGACCTGCCGTTCGCTCTTGTCGAATACGGAGTCGTTTCCCGCCGACGGCATGTTGTTCTCGCGTTCGAGCACCTCGAAGCCGCGAACATATTTCTTGGCCTCATCGTCCCCGGCCACATCCCGCCGCGCCGCCTTGAGCATGCATTCGCGACTGCCGCTGTCGAACAGTTCGCGCGACGATCCGGGTTTGCCCCAGCTATAACTCCGGGTCGGTTTGGCCGTCGCGACGGAACCGGACAACAGCGCGATGCCCACGCCCAGCGGAATGATGGCTCGCAACATGATCTCTCCCACGGCTTGCCACGGCGATGTCCGCCGGGTCGGCCCGTCATTCCGACGGGCGTGGGGATCATAACCTGGTGGAACGCCCCGGCTCAATGCGGGCGTTGCGACTTTCGCAAAGCGGTTTCGCGCTCCAGCCGTTCGAGCATCGCCTCGATCGATTCCTCCGCCCGGTCGGGACGCGGCAGCGCCGCCCCCTGGTCGACGGCCTCGGGCTCGCGCATCGGCGGGATCGGCATGGGTTCCGGCGCGGACGGCTCCGCATCCAGCGGTGCGAAGGGGCGGACCGGTTCGCGCGGCGTCGTCAGGATGGCATCGGGGTCATAGGCTGCCAGCGGCTGGTCGAGATCGGCGGGCAGCGTCCGCTCGATCACCTCGTCCTCCACCGGGGGCGGCGGTGCGCCCAGTTCGGCGGCATGGAGCGGGCGGCGCGGCGGCGCGTCGGGATGCCGGTCGGAGCGGCGGACCGAGGGCACATAATCCTCGTCATCCTCGCGCTCGACCGGGGCCTTGCGCGCCAGCAGCCCGCCCGGCCCCCAGAGCAGATAGGCGATCGCCCAGACCACCGCACCACCGCCGACCCCGGCGACACCGGCCAGCAGCAACCGGGCCTTGATCCCCAGCGGCGGCTGCGCGGCGGAGACGAGGTCGGCCAGCCCCAGTTGCGCCACCAGCATCTCCAGCCGCCAGCCCGGCGCGATCAGCACCAGAAGGGCGAGGAACACACCGACGGCCCCACCGATCAGGGCGGGGGCGAAGCGATAGGGAGAGGGCGTGGCGGTGAAGGTCATAGGCTGTTCGTCGACGCCCTGTGTAATAGCCGCTGGTAAACAGGTTCGTAATGGCGAATATTCGAGGCCCAATCGCGTTCCTTTTCGACAAATGCTCGCCCCGCCGCCCGCCGGGCGTCCCAGATCGCGCGATCGCCCAGCAGATCCGCCAGCGCATCGGCCAGCGCCGCCGGGTCGTCGGGTGGGAACAGCGTGCCCGTCACCCCGTCGCGGATCAGCTCGCGATGGCCACCGACATTCGACGCCGCCACGAGTCGTCCCTGCGCCATCGCCTCCAGCGGCTTGAGCGGGGTGACCAGGTCGGTCAGCCGCATCTTCTTGCGCGGATAGGCGAGCACATCGACCAGTCCGTAATAACGCTCGACCTCCTGATGCGGCACGCGGCCGACGAAGCGGATCGCATCCGCCACTGGCGAGGCGTCCGCCTGCGCGCGCAATGCCGCCTCCATGGGTCCTCCGCCAACCAGCAGCAGTCGTGCCTTGGGCCGCGCCGCGACCAGGCGCGGCATGGCGGCGATCAGGTCGTCCAGCCCTTCATAGTCATAGAAGCTGCCGATGAAGCCGATCACCTCGGCCCCCTCCAGCCCCCATTCCGCCGCCAGCGCTGCGTCGCGCGGCACCGGCTGGCCGAACAGGGTCAGGTCGACGCCGTTGGGCGAGACGATGATCTTGTCCGCCCCGATCCCCCGCGCGATCAGGTCGCCGCGAAGCCCCTCGCAAATCACCGCCACCGCATCGGCGCGGGCACAGGCCCAGCTTTCCACGGCGCGAGTGACGCGGTAGCGCGCGCTGCCCTCCACCCCGGTGCCGTTGCCGACCGCCGCATCCTCCCAAAAGGCGCGAATCTCATAGACCAGCGGCAGGCCGCGCCGCCGCGCCACCGCCCACCCGGCCAGCGCGTCGAGGACCGGCGAATGAGCATGGAGGACGTCGGGGCGAAACGCCTTCACCGCCGAATCGATCGCGCGGACCTGCGCCGCCAGCCCGGCCCCCTCGCCGATCACGCCGCGCCGCCCCGCGCCGCCGCCCTGGACCGGCGTGCGGTGGAAGGTCAGGCCGTCGACCATCTCGACACCGCCCTTCCCCGCCCCCTGGCGCGGCCCGGTGACGGCGGCGACGGTCATCCCCGCCGCCTCCTGGGCCTTCAGGATCGCGCGGGTGCGAAAGCTGTACCCGCTTTGCAGCGGCAGGCCATGATCGAGAATATGCAGGATACGCATGACGTTGTGCCTGTCATGCCACCCCTTAACGCCGCGTCAACCGGCGGCTTATAAGCGTCTGGGGACGTTGACGGCTTTGGGACGGAAAGAAGGGCGATGATCGACAGTTTTGCCCTTTTGCTCACCCATGGCCTGATGCTGATCGCGGCATGGCGGCTGCTCGGCCGACGCGATCTGGACCAGGAGGGGGAGGAGCGCCCTTCCCGCGTCGATCGGCTCCGCGCACAGGGGCGGCGCCCCGATGCGTGACCTGTTCCTGATCGGATTCCTGTTCAGCCTGTTCGCCATGGGGCTGCGACGCCCGTTCCTGATGGTGCTGGCCTATATCTATATCGATATCGTCTCGCCCCAGCGGCTGACCTATTATCTGCTGAACACGGTGCCGATCTCGCTGATCGCGGTGGTCGCCGCGCTGGGGGGATGGGCGCTGACCGACGACAAGCGCGACAGCCGCTTCACCGCGCGGCAGGGGGCGATCCTGCTGCTGCTGATCTATTGCGCGATCACCACCTATTTTGGCGCGGACTTTCCGGTCGAGGCCAGGGACAAATGGGACTGGGTGTGGAAGGCGCTGGCCTTCGCCGTCTTCCTGCCCCTGACCCTGCGAACGCGATTGCGGGTCGAGGCGCTGCTGCTGTTCATGATCCTGTCGCTGTCCTCGATCGTCATCGTCGGGGGGATCAAGACGCTGTTCTCCGGGGGCGGCTATGGCGAGCTGAACCTGATGGTGGTCAACAATACCGGATTGTACGAGGGCAGCATCATCTCGGCGGTCGCGGTGGCGGCCATCCCGGTCATCCTGTGGCTGATGAAGCATGGCACCATCTTCCCGCCCGACTGGCGGGTGCGGGCGTTCGGCCTGGGGCTGATCTTCGCCTGCCTGCTGATCCCGGTCGGTACCTCGGCACGGACGGGATTGTTGTGCATCGGCCTGCTGGCGGTCCTGATGTTGCGCGATGTGAAGCGCCGCCTGCTCTATATCGGCGCGCTGGTGGTGGCGGGGATGGCGGTCGTGCCGCTGCTCCCCGCCTCCTATACCGAACGGATGAACACCATCCGCACCTATCAGGGGGACGAGTCCGCCTCGACCCGGCTGGCCGTGTGGAAATGGACGCTCGACTATGTCAGCTCCAATCCGTTCGGCGGCGGGTTCAACGCCTATCTCCAGAACAGCCTGCGCTACGACATCACGACCGTCCGGGGATCGGCGCATGACAGCAAGGTGGAGCAGAAGGTCACCACCGACCGTGCCCGCGCCTATCATTCCAGCTATTTCGAAATGCTGGGCGAGCAGGGTTGGCCGGGCCTGTTCCTGTGGCTGGGCATCAATATCGCCGGGCTGTTGCGGATGGAGTCGCTACGCCGTCGCTATCGCAAGGCGGACGATCCGCTTCACTGGGGCGGGCAACTGGCGGGCGCGCTCCAGCATGCGCATCTGATCTATCTGCTGGGCGGGGCGTTCGTCGGGATCGCGTTCAATCCCTTCCTCTATCAGTTGATGGCGGCGCAGATCGGGCTCGACACCTATCTGGCGCGACGCACGCGCGAGGGGCGGCAGAAGGCGGTGCTTGGCAACCGCCCGCTAAGGCCGAGCACTGTTCCTCCCCTTTAAGGATTCCTCTGCGAAACGGCTCATTTGTGACAGAGGATTTGGGCGAGGCTTTCGCTGCAGGGATCCGGTACGGGCCTTGGTCAGCTTTGGCTGGCCGGTTTGGAGGGGCAGGATCGCCCCGGCTCAGCCAGCGGCAAG